>JASHVE010000594.1 GCA_030039675.1 Acidobacteriaceae bacterium
AGAGACTGTACCGCACTAGTTTCCCGCATTTCTCCCAGGGAGGCCGCGGCGTAAGATTTAACCGTCGGGTCAACATCGGCGTTCAGGAGCTGAATTAGGGCAGGACCCGCCCGGTGATCCTTGATGTTCCCAAGTGCAATCGCGCCAACTCCACGAACACAGCCGGATCCGCTTGACAACGAGTGAAGGAGTGAACCGAAAGCGCGCGCGTCGCGCAAGTTCCTGGTGTATCTTGTTTCAAGTGAATGGGAATAAGTCTATTTGGCATCGTAGCAGAATTGGATAGTTTGCTCGAAGGCCGGCTCACCGATCTTTGCGAGCGCTTCTTGCGCCTCGCCACTTGGCGATGTGCCTTCCCCCGGAGTAAGCCCCTCCTTCCACTGTAAACGGACATCATCGTGCAGCATGTTTACCAAGTAAGGAATCGCTGGAATCGCATTATCACCCATGTCGCCGAGGGACACTGCGGCGTTGGCACGGGTCACAGGGTCTGTTGAATTCAGATCTTCAATCAACTGGCGAACCTCTGGAGAAACTCTCCTCGCAAGGGGCGGCGCCTCCTGGTTTTTTGTCTGCCCGCATGTGGCGATAGCTAGATCAGCAAAAACAAGAGCGAGGAATAATTCCCCGGCAACTCGGAACAGCGGAGCCATAGATTCTGTCCTCCGTTGGCGAAGCCCTCCAGGCAGCGGTGGCGCTCCAAACAGTGATATAGCCTCTAGCCTCTGTACTCTCTCCATAACCGGCAACTCTGCGAAACTGACTTGGTAAAGATCCGACCACGCCTCCGACGGGTTCATGGCCGAAATCCTCGGCTGTTCCTTCGACACCCCCAAAATTCAACGCTTCTGGGGGGATAGTCAGAAATATCCCTTTGCCATTCAGCAGTTTCGTGCGCTCCCAGGTAATCCAGGGGAAGACAGCACCGGGCTCTGGCATGGAGCGCTCTGCTTATATTACCTTTGAAGTCTCTTTAAGTTACATCTGATCGAGAATGTGCTGAGCGTAACAGCCTTGGAACAAGCGGGGCCGGGAAGACGAAGGCTTTCTATCGGTCGATCACGGTAGCGGCAGAGCGTTTGTGTCTAGTCCCCTTCGCATGGGTCTTGCTCCTCACTGCCTCCTGACACCTCTCCTGTAATCACCCCGCTAGCCGCGAAGTGGATGGCATTGCCCCCGACGTCGAGCAGTTCAGGCACCGCCGTTTCGATAAGCTCAAGGGTGCCGAACGCATTCTTGAAACGACCGGTCCCGCCGGTGATTTGATAAGCCAGCACGCATTGGGCTCCATTCGTCACCACATTGATGCAATCGGCCCATGGGTGACCGTGACATACAATAGACTGCCGTCCTGGAAACGAAAGCACGGCATCCAGAACGCATACCACGCCACCACGCGTGGTGCCCGGCAGGCCGGCAACAAGATCGGGAATACCACGAAAGGAGCCGCAAACGGAGCGAAACAGGGAGCACAGCAACCCACCTCTAAGCCTGCCACGCCTCCATCTGGCTCATCACATCCGGAGCAACCGCAGTAGGAGCGCATTCTTGGCCTCAGCGGGATACCGAGAGATAATGAAGATCCTACGCGGGACACCTTTTCGTCGACACTGCGCCTTCCATCGGCGTAAGATCCCACCACTCTGTATGTATCCCTATTGAGGCCGCTCGACGAAAATCGGCGGCCTCTTCTTTACGTGTGTTTAAAAATGGGATGGGCGCCGATCTTCCCTTATGCCACTGATTCATTTCAGCGGTAGAATGGCGCTTCACTCTGGCCCTTCACGTCTACTGGCCGTTGAACTGACGGTCGGAATCTATTATCAGAACGGTCAATAGACGAGTTACCAAAAAGACTGTAATCCACAGGCGCAATACGATCTCTGGCCACATAAAATTCCTTCAGCCGCCAGCCCTTCCCTTCAATCCGCGTAGGCTCCCCCATCCCTTCCTTGGAGTCCACACGTAGGTCAAATCACCTTCGAACAGGCTGGCATCGGGTCGGGAGGAATCCCGGCCCTTCACTGAAATGTCCATGCTGCGAATGTCACAATCTCTTGGGAATTGTTCTCCGCGCGGTAGTTGACAAGGTCAATTGCCGGACGGTTACGAAACGGTTCACGCATAAACCAAAGGTCATGCATCTACTGCAAGTGGCCTGGAACTTCGCGGGGCTGTGCGGCAGCGCGGCTCTTGCGCTTTTGTCTAGCGCAACCGACCCGCAAATTCCCTCTGTATTCCCCGCGCTTGCGTTGTTCAATTGCTGGTAACAGATGGGATGAAGGCCGGTCTCCGGCGGGATGCATTAGCTCCCAAGTCATCGACGCGCTCGTGGCGCACGAGATAAGCAGACCGGCTATGAGGAAGCCTAGCGCTGCGGCGTTACGCAGGAGAGGAAAACCGCAAGGTGGACAGCTAACCGTAGGGCTCGAGCTGGGTGATCGGTCGAGCTTCTACTGTGTGCTCAACGGAGCGGGTGAGGTGGTTCTGGAAGCGAAGGTGGCCACCAAGAGATTGCAGGTATGCAGGGTGTTCAATTCGATCAGAATGAGATGCGCCCCACGAGCTGCACAAGTCGCGGCGCCTGCGCACTTTCGATGTTTCCGAAGGCGGGATCCTCGATCTGTCCATCTACGGATGCCGGACCGTAAAACTGCGCATGGTTGAAGGCGTTGAAGCCTTCCATACGAAAAGCCAATGAGCGGCCTTCTCCCAGCGCGACTTCCTTCTCAAGAGTCATATCGAAGTTCTCAATGCCGGGCCCGTGAAACATGCGCCGCGGCGTGTTGCCAAGCTGTCCAAGCGTCTCTTCTGAAAACAGCGAAGTGTTGAAGGCTGGCTTGCCGTTGCGGGCGCTATTGGTATTGACCTCGAGAGACCCCGGCGAGAATTGCGGGGTATCGAGCAGGTAATTATTAACGCCGTTGCCCAATGTGCCCAGCAGCGAGTTGTCGGAGCTGTCAAAGAACGTCACCGGGAAGCCCGTCGCGAATCGCGTAGCTCCGGAGAAGCTCCAGTTGCTTGTGAGGCGATTGTTCCGGTGCAACAGCGCGGCCAATGGGATCGCCCAGGTATAGCTGCCCTCGAAGCTGTGCTTCTGATCCCAGGCGGAAATAGCCCGGGTTGCGCGCGGGTTGGTCGGATTGAGCTGTTCCCCAAGATTCGATCCCTGATCGATAGACTTCGCGTATGCGTAGCTCAGCAGGAACTGCGAGCCGGCATGCTGATACTTGAGTGTCGTTTCGAGAGCGTTGTAATTGGAGTTGGCGAAAGAGCCGTCCGCCGTATTCTCTCCATAGTTTTCACTCGAGGGAGTGATCAGAGCGCCTCCGGTTTGGCCGGTTCGCGTTCCGTCAACGGTCTGCCCGCTGCTGGTTGTGTAGTTGGAATCCTCCCCAAACGGTCCACAGCTCGGAAGGCTGAGGCAGAGCGCAGGGTTGCCAGGATTTGCAGAGACTATGGCGAGAATGCGGTGACCCTGATTACCCACATAACTGGCGGTCAGCACGGCATGGGACGTGATTTGCCTTTGAATGGAGAGCATGTAGGTGTTGATGTAAGGAGGGCGGGCATTGTGGTCAAGGAATGGATCGGCCGAGAGCGGCATGAAGTTCGCCCAATTGATCGAGGTGTCAGGGTTTGAACGCGAGACATTGTGCGATGGAAAGGCGAACGGGAAGCGCTGGCCGTTGTCGACCCCGGTGGCAGCGGTGATAAACGGATTGGCAAACAGCGGCGGAGCAGGACTGAGGTAGTTGTAGCCGAATGGGGGTACCGCGTACATGATGCCCGTGTTAAGGCCAGGAAACGCGGTGTAGAAGATTCCGTAGCTTGCCCGGATGCTGCTCTGGCTGCCCGAACCCAGAATCTTCGCCCAGAGTCCTCCGCTGGGCCGCGGAGTATAGGCGAGCCCGATTCTTGGCGCAAAGCCCCGGTAGTCCGTAGGTGCAATGGTTTTCGGGACGCCGGGATCGCCGGGGACAACCAAGCCCTGCGGCGCGCCTGGGTAAAGTACCGACTGCTCTCCAGCAATATAGGTCTGGGTAAAACCATATTTTTCCCAGAAGGGTAGGATGACGTCCCAGCGCAAGCCGGCGTTGATCGTGAGATCGCTACGCGCCCTCCAGGTATCCTGGGCATAGAGACCAACATAACGGCTGCGCAGATAGAACGGTGTGCCCGAGGACTGAGTGAAGTTACTGGGCGTGCCAATCAAGAAGTCTGCGAAGGGAGAGCCGGTCTCCGTCCCGTCGATATTGAAGGTGCCGTTGAATGTTGCGTTGGGATGAGTGTTGACCTGGTCAGTATGGAACTGCGCTCCGAACTTGAGCGTGTGTGCGTGAATCACTCGGGAGAGGCCATCGCTGAGATAGAAGGTGTTGTTCACCTGGGCCATGTTGGTGATGGGCACGCCCATGACAAAGCTCGGGAATGTGATGTTTTCCACGCCCTCGTACTGCGGGGCCTGCACGTAGATGCCTGATCCTCCATTTTCTCCCGATGCAAACCCCTGCGCGGCCATGCTCACGCCCAGCCCGCCCTTTGGCTGGCCGATCACATTGGCATTGCGAAGATAGCCAAGGTGGAATTCATTGACTGTGTTGGTGACGAACGCTCGCGTGTCGCCGACGGCGATGAGCTGTGCTCGGCCAAACGTCAAAGCATCGAATCCGGGTATGCTGGCGCCGGCCACAGAGCCGGGATAGGGGTTGTCGAGATTGTAGTCGTCGGTAAAATAGTAACCGGACAGCTGACCAAACCGCGTATTGGCATCGATCCGGATCGCGCCCTTGTCGTCGCGTACGGTCTGGTTATAGGCCGAGGTATCAAACACGGACGCGCTCACATTCGGCATCGGAATGTACTGCAGAAGGTGAGTCCCCGGAGCCGACCATGCGGTTTGCGGAATCTTCAGGTTGGGAAAAACGCACTGTGAGGAAGATTGGCAATTCTGCGCGTAGGTATAAACCAGGTTGTTCTGGATGTAATTCTCGCCGGCCGTGAAGTAATAGGGTTCTCCCGCGGAAACCAGATAACTTAGTCCCGGCGTAAGAATCTGGGATGCAAGATAGGGACCGCTCACCGTATTCGGAACGGTGTAAGTCTGGCCGTTCAATGTTTCCGTGGTTGCAAACTCGGCAGCATCAGCAGAGAAATCGCCGCCGCGCTCGGCAACCGTCGGTACTGTGATGTTGCCGGTGGAGATGCCCTGCTTGGTGCGCGTGCCCTGGTAGTCGGAGTAAAAGAAAACCTTGTCGTGCTTGATGGGGCCGCCGGCCGTTCCGCCAAACTGATTCTGCTGGAAGATGGAGCGCGCGGGATCGAAGTATCCGCGCGCGTCCAGATCGGTGTTGCGCAAAAACTCGAAGACTCCTCCATGAAACCGGTTGGATCCCGAACGGCTCTCCACGACGACCATGCCGCCGTTGTAATTTCCATATTCCGGATCGAAGTTGTTGGTGAGAACCCGGAACTCGTCGATGGAGTCAAGATTTGGAATGATCGACGTGCCACCATTCATGTGTTCCTGCACGTCAACTCCATTCACAAGGAAGCCGTTAGAAGACTCTCGCTGCCCGTTGATGGCGAGATTGCCAGGGTTCAGGTCGCCCGAGGGATCAAGGCTGCCTGTAACCCCGGCCATAATGACAGAGCTTGGCGTAAGGGTGGAGATGGGCGCGACCCCTGGTTGAATTGCAAGCAGGTCCGTATAACTTCTACCATTTAGAGGCAATGCCTGCATAGCAGCACCGGAAACCACTTCGCCGAGGTGGGTGGCCGTCGTCTCCACTTCAGTGGAGCTTTCGCTGGTTACTGTCACAGTGTCGGCGCGCCCTCCCACAGCAAGCATCAGGTCCACGCGTACCGCTGCGTCCATATCCACCAGGATGTTCGTGCGCTTCTGCGGATCAAAGCCTTTTGCAGTGACCATGAGTTCGTAACCACCCACCGGCAGATCGGGAAACGCATAAAGTCCCTGCTGGTTAGTCGTGGCATGCCATACCGTATGCTCGGCGGTCTCAGTTAGCTGGACTGAGGTGCCGGCAATCACGGCCCCGCTTGGATCCGTGACAAGGCCGGACAGGCTGCCATTGCCGGCGGCCCACCCGGTGGTGCATGACAATGCGGCAAATGCGACGAGCGGTATGATCAATCTGCGAATGGGCATTGCGATCCAACCCTTCTCTGAAACAGTGCGCAGGATCATTTCGTCTCGAGAACCCAGAAGCCATGGGTCCCGTCGCGCGCCAATTGCTCTACCAGCCCGTGCTCCCAATCCAAATAAGCCTGCATGGATTCGGCCGATGCATTCGTGCCTTCGTAGGGCCGCTCGTACTCGTCCAGCGGCTGAGATGCAAAGCTGGGCGCGTCGTCATCGAGGTGGTAGCCTGCACTCTTCCACGCCGCGTTGCCTCCGGCCAGCAGATACACCGGCTTGTGCGTTTTTGCTGCAAGATCGCGCCAGGTGTACCGAGCCAAAAGCGAATCATGCGCCGTCACAACATAAATGTCGGCATCCCGCCTCGTCTGCAATACCTTGTCCAGGCGAGAGCGCAGCGCGTAGTGCGAGCCGGGAATATGCTGGGCGCGGTACTGTCGCGCACGCGAGAAATCCAGCACTGCAATCTTATCGCGCGACGAAGATTTAAGCCACGCGTGCAGAACTGTCGCCGCAATGGGCGCATCGTCTGCAACCGGCGGGGCAGACACTTCAAGCTGTGGCGGTAGACGCGCGAAGCCCGCAGTCCTCAGTCCGTCAACGACGTAGACCTCCCAGTTCATCTGCGTCAGCCAGCTTGCCGTCATATTGGCACGCGCCCCGTCGTCGTCCGCAAGCACCAGGCGTGCTCCGCGCACCGGTGCAAACATATCGGTCTCTTGCACGAGCTGACCGCCTGGCGCGCCCAGGAACCGCGGCAGCGTTCCCTCCGCGTACTCTTCCGGCGTGCGCACGTCGAAGAGGTAAACCGTACGCTCTCCTTCCGCGCGCCAGCGCAACGCTTCATCAAGTGTGGTGCGTCGCACCCCTGCTTGGTCCGCGACTCGTCGCGCCACCTCGGCGGCCAGTTCACGTTCATGCGCGCTGGGTGTAGGCAGGCTTCGGAACGCGCCGCGATCCAGCTCGAGGTGGGCCAGCTTCCAGCCGATCGTCCCGTTTCGTAGCGACCGTACCGGATTCAACAGTCCCGCATGAATTAGCGACTGCGCGCCGATAATGCTCCGTGTGCGCCCTCCGCAATTCACGATCACCGTTGTAGTGGGCCGCCGCGCCACGCCGCGTAATCGGTACACGAGTTCCGCGCCCGGCGCAGAGTGCGCGGTGGGAATGCTCATGGTTCGGAATTCTTCATAACGCCGCGCATCAACGATCAGGATATCGGCGTTGTTACGAATCAGCGCGTCCACCTCCAGTGCCGAGAGCGACGGCGTATGCAGCGCTGCCTCCACCAGCTCGCCAAATGCCTTCGACGGAGAGTTCACATCGCGAAAAACTTCGAAGCCTGCATCGCGCCATCCCGCAAGCCCGCTCTCCAGCAGAGAAATCTCTGTATAGCCAAGCCTTGCCAGCCGTTCCGCCGCCAGCACCGCATCGCTTTCCTGCTCGCCGAATAAGACGATCGGCACATCGAGCCGCGGCAGCCGGGCGTGTGCCTCCACTTCAAGCCGTGACAGCGCCAGGTTGGCGGCAAAAAGCGGGTGCCCCTGCGCGTGAATCGCCTCTTCACGCACATCCAGGAGCGCGATCTCTCTGTTCTCGATCAGGTCTCGTCGTACGTCGGCAGCGGTTACTGTCGCAATATCGCGCGTATGCGTCACGTCTTTCAGCGGAGAGCTCACTGGCCACTCTCTACACTTTGATTACCAGACCGATCCCACAAATTGGGCAGCTCGCGGTTGCTGTAGCCGGAGATGAATCTCCGCGCTGTACCACTCAGCTCATACGTCGAGCGTTCGATCGCGCCGATGTTGCCGCCGTACACATGGATGCTGATCGATGTACGATCTTCCAGTCCATTCGATACCTTGTGCAGATCACCCGCACTCGGTGACACCGTGTCGACCGAACCCGGCAGCAAGGTGTGCGCCACGCCGTCGGGCGCCAGGCTGCCGTCGGCCTGCCGGCTATACCGCTGTTCCACCTCGGCACCGCGAAGAATGCCGATGATTCCCCACGTCGTGTGATCGTGGATGGGCGTGGACTGCCCCAGCCCCCATACGAAGCTCACCACGGAAAAACGCTCTTCTCCGTCGGCATAGAGCAGATACTGCGAGTAGCGGTCCATCGAGGGCTGCGCGTAAGGCGCGGGAAGCCAGTCATCGGTGCTTACTAGCGCCCGTACCAATGCGCTGCCCTCGCGCAACAGTGAGTCTTCGCTGGAAGCACGCGTAACCAATTGACTGAAAGATCCAATAAACTCGCGCAAGCGCTCGATGCGAGGCGCGGAAAGCGCAGGTTCCTGGATTGAACTACTCATCGCAATGTCCTCACTTTTCAGGCGGCTTGTTTGCTTCCTGTGCTTCGGCTGCGGCTTCGGCGTTTACCTTTGCTGCTTCCGGCGAGATCACCAACCGGTCCGCACTGCGTTCACCTTCGTGGCAGGCATCCTCCCATAGCTCGTAGATCGGGTCGTCCACGTGCTCGCGCACAAACCGCGCGCTGACCTTCCATGGCTGTGTGTACACTGCTGGATCGGTCACTGTAGCCTCGTAGGCGATAGTGTCTTCGTCTACGCGCGTGAATCGCTCCACAAAATGCGTGCCTGGGCCGTAGAAGTTGCCTGTCATATCGAGGCGCGACTTGCCCTTCACGTTGGTAATGTCCACTACCAGTGTGTTGCCTTCCCAGTGCCCGCGCCGGTCGCCCTCCCACAGTTGGATGTTTCCGTCTACATGCGGCCTGCCATCGGTCGGGATGATCACCTGCTCATCGGCCTGTTCCGAGAGCAGCACAATATATCCCGGTGACTGTACGATCTCGAATCCCGAATGAATGAGCCCACGCACCGGCCCATCCGGCAGGCAGTGCGCCTGGGTGTCGACATACTGCGGTTTGGTCGGGCTGTCAATGTTTTCAAACGTGTCTTGGTAATGCGCAGCCGCCCACGTCTGGTAGGGAATGCTTCCATCCGGAGTACCGCTCACGCGATGTATTCCCGGCTTTGGCGCGCCGTCTCCCTGCAGGTTGAAATCGGGTCGCGGCTTGTGGCCCGTGATGTCATAGGTGTCGCCCCCTGGCCTCGCATGCCAAAAGCCTTGCCAGTTCGGCTCGCCGTCGGAGAGATAAACCGGCGTCCATGGCTTGGCCTGCTTCTTGCCTGCGCCGTTGCGAACGGCCTGCGCCGCGGCCGGCTTCGGATCGTTGGCGCCTGCGTCCTGCTGTGCGGGCAGTGCAGATGCGCTCAGCAGCAGCACCGCCGCAAGCGCAAATCCGCGCGATACGTAAAACTCAACTCTTCTCATATCCGACCTCTTATGGGGATTTCTATTCCGGCGCGCAACCGCGCAGCCTCACGGGTAATACTTCTCGTAATCAAACGCGTAGCCCACGTAGTCCAGCAGTTGAAAATTCTTCTCGATGCGCCGGTAGAGAACCAAGCTGATCTTCCATGGCCTGGTAAACACCTTGGGGTCGTCAATCGTCGCCTCGTACTGGATGTGGTCGGCGTCAATCAGTGTGTACCGCTCCACCACGTGCAGTTGGTCGCTGTGGAAGTTGCCGGCGTGGTCAAACCATGTCTGATCGTTGAAGTCGCTCACATCGACCACCAGCGTGTCGCCATCCCAATGCGCGCGCGAGTCGCCCAGCCACCAGTCGATATGTCCGCTTGGCCGCTCGCCGGTAAATCGTAACTGCCGGTTGGCGTGCAGATATTCGTAGAGGATCAGGATCTTGTTCGGCGTCTGCAGGATCTGGAAGGGAAACGGTGAATAAGTGATCCGTGGAACTCCGGGGAAATAATTTTTGTTCTCCGGATCGGCCGCATCGCGGTTTTTATAATTCTCCTGCTGCTGTTTCACGGCCCAGGGCTGATAGGGGATTACACCGTCCTCCACGACCCCTTCGCCTGCGGGCTCTCCTTTTTGTGCGGAGTGCGCCAGAACATCCCAATTCGCCGTGCTCAGCGCTTGCCAGAAGCCGCTGAAGTCGGGCTTTCCGCCGGCAGTGCGCGGGATATTCTTTTCGGCTGGCCGCTGTGCATGCGCGCCGCTGACGTAAAAGAGAAAAATCGCTGCTGTCACCGCAAGCAGAATTCGAAATCGAGAAACAACAATGCGGCTCTTCATGAAGATCCGTACCTCTCCTTGCGACTGCGCAGCACGCCTTACAGGGAAGAATTACGGCGTGATTAGCGGCTGCGCTCGCGTACCACATAGAACGAGCTCACAGCTCATGCAAAGCGGCGCAAATTGTGTGTGATTGTGAGGCTTAACCCGGATGAGGCTAACAACAGCCGTGCGGTTGTTCCAACTCACAACAGCTTCCGCAGCCGATGGCTGCGGGGCGCGAGTTCGGACAACAAGGGGAAAAGCTCATGGTGCTTTTCACTATCTTCAAATTCAAATCTTCTGTCAAGCTCCGCAGCTGAATTTATATCTAAAATGCGGTGTCTGTGCTTGTTGATGCAATGATGCTTTGCGCATCTGCACTTATCTCGAATTGTGATTTGCTGCTTGACAAAGAGAATGACCTTTGCCATAGTCAAAAAGCTATGACCGGATCTTTGTGCTGTCGGTGCTCGAGCGATGCGACTTGTTGTCGCACGTTCTGTAGCGCCTTCACTTTGGTTCCGAGACCCTAGCTTCCGTCCCGTAAGTTGCGGACTCCCCGCTAAGATCGCTCTCATAACCAAAATGACTTAGGCGCAGCCCACTGCGCCGCGTCTCCTTTGCCAGTACACCTGCTGTCTTCCCCGTGCTGGTTCGGCAGAAGAATACCGCAACTGCGATCAAGAAAAAGGACTACCCAATTTATGCTGAGGTCACTGACTGCTTCAAGTGCAGCCGTATTTTCAAATGCCTTCATTCCCCAACCGTCACAGCCGCTGGTGATTTATCGCGCGGTCGTGTTCGCTTTCGTCGCCACGCTGCTCGCATCGATGCCGTCGCATCGCGCCCTTGCCCAGGCCACCTCCGGCACCATTTATGGACAGGCTGTGGATACGCAGGGCAATGCTGTGGCTGGCGCCGTCATCACCGTGCGCAACGATGACACAGGCGCCACGCGCACCGTGCAGACCGGGCCCGACGGCCAGTACAGCATCAACGCTCTGCCCACGGGAACCTATGACATCGTGGCTCAGCATGAAGGCTTCTCGAATGTGGAGATCGCGCATGCGGTACTTACCGTGGGAGAGGAGCAGGAGCGTGATTTCAAACTCCCTATCCGCGCTGATGGCCAGACCATCGAAGTGACGGCGGGGGCTTCTTCCGTTGACGCAACCAGCAGCGAATCTGGCGCGGCTGTAATCGCACAGGATCAGGTGGACAATCTTCCTATCCCCGGCCGCCAAGCCACCCAACTTTCCTTGTTGCTGCCTGCCACTGGCACAGATACCACGCGCGCACAGCGCCCGGATGCCAACGTCGGTCTTGGCGACCAAAACGTTGCCGCAACCAACTATCTGGTGGATGGACTCACGAACATGATTTCGGGGGCCGGCGATCCGCGCGATAACGTCCAACAGGCCTCTATCCAGGAATTTCAGGTGATTCTCAGTCAGACGCCCGCCGAGTATGGCGGCCGCTCCGGCGGCGTCGTCACGCTGGTGACCAAGAGCGGCACGAATAACCTGCACGGTGAAGCTTTCGAGTTTTTCCGCGACCACTATATCAATCGCGTGGATTACTATACCCAGCTTCAGCATGACTCCGATCCCAGTCTCTACCCGATCGAGCCCTTCAACCGCAATCAGTGGGGAGGCGCGCTTGGCGGCCCCATCCTCAAGGACCGCCTCCATTACTTCGGCTCCTACGAGCGGCTCGATGATCAGGAGTACTTTACCGTCGCCCCCGGCGGCACTGCTCCGCCTACCAGCGTGGTCAACGGCCAAACTGTTCTCGACTACGGATCGCAACAAGGAAGTTTCCGCACCGGCAGTCTGCAGAACAGCTACTTCGGCCGAGTCGATTGGCAGATCAACCCCAAACACAGCGCATTTCTTCACTTCTTCGAGCAGACGCCCGGCATCTTCTACTGCCTTGGTTGCACCGGCGGCAACAGCTCTAACTTCAGCTCAGGCGATACCGCTGTGCCTGGCTGGACTTGGGCAGCCGGCGAAACCTGGGTGATCTCGCCGCGCGTCATCAACCAGTTTGGCGCGCAGGTCGCTCAGGATTGGCAAACGAGCAGTCCGTCGCATTTCTATACTCCGTCGCAAACCATTCTCAACAATGCCAACTTCATCGAAAATATTTCCGGCGATGTTCCCGCTGGAATCGCCCTCTTCCCAGGGGGTACCACCTCGTTCAGCTTTCCCAGCTTCAAATGGGGCTTCTATCCAGGAGTGCAGTTCCATCCCTTCTACCAAGAAGCATTTGACGCAGTAACCATTACGCGCGGATTCCATACGTTTAAATTTGGCACAGACGTCCTGAGTCAACCACGCAAACTGCAGGCTGCTGACACTCCGCTTGGTGCATGGACCTTTAGCAAGGATATTTATTTTGATCCAACCGCCCCGAATTTTAACTGGTCCAGCCTGGCGAACGCAGTTCCTACGAAGTTCACCCTGACTTATCCGACCATTCCCTACATCAACTACAACATCGAGTCAGGTCTTTACGCACAGGATGAGTGGAAAGTGCGCAAGAATCTCACGTTCAACCTCGGCATCCGCTATGACCTTCAAACCAAGGTATGGCTCAATAACCTCCATGCATCTCTCTACCCCTCTCCCGGACTGCCGTCGTGGGTTCAGTTCGGAGGGCATGGCGCATATGCCAATGTTGCTCCGCGGCTAGGTTTTGCCTGGGACTTGGCAGGAGATGGAAAGACGGTGTTCAGGGGAGGATACGGAATTGTCTATACGATGAATTCCAACAATGTCTACGGCGAGGGTGAAACAGTAACACTGCGCCAGACGAGCATTCTCGTCAATGGAACGGCAGCCAAACCCGTCTCCTTCCCCGATCCTTTCAACGGCAAGGGGTATGCGGATTACGTTTCAATTACGCCACCGAGCATAACCGTAGATGCCAACCAGGTCTCGAATCCTCCGGTTTACACATATAGCCTTGGCGGAACACGTCAGCTAACTTCCGACTTGGCCCTCATCGTTGACGGAATCTATTCGAAGATGACTAAGTTTCAGATTACCCCCAACGTGAATACTCCCCTTGAAAGCTCGCCTGGTGTAGCCATAACACCCGTCACGCGACCTTATCCTGCCTACACCAACATCGCAGAAATCGAATCACAAGGCAATTTTGAATACAAGGTTCTCACCGCTCGGCTTGACAAGCGTTACTCCCATCATTTCGAGGGTACTTTGTCGTATACCCTGGGCAAACAACGCGATAACTACAACAACTCAGGAACCTGGACAGATTTTTACTATCCCTGGCTAGACAAAGGGCAGGCAGCCATGGATAGGCGCAACATGCTGGTCTTGAGCAGCTACACAAACTTACCCTGGCGCATTACAGCAGGCGGAATCTACACGGTGCGTTCGTCACTGCCCCTGGTCGCGGAGACCGGATTGTCGAACGACGTAGGGTCAACCACGGAATACGTGCCTGGAACAACGAAGAACCAGCACAACGTTGCCAACCTACTTGCCGCGGTGAATAACTGGCGGGTAAACACGGAGGGGCTAACCGCAATTTCATCCTCGCAGATTCAGAGCAGCTTCTATAACCAACTCGACGTGCATATCAACAAGAACATGCGCATTACCGAGCGGGTTAATCTGCAGATCATCGGCCAGCTTTTCAATGTCTTTGGCACCGACAACTTTGGCGGCGTTGGTTCAACTCAG
>JASHVE010000595.1 GCA_030039675.1 Acidobacteriaceae bacterium
CGCACGCATCAGATCCGCGTGCACATGGCTTCGATCGGGCACCCGGTGGTGGGCGACACGCTCTATGGCGGCGCCGGTCAGCTTACGGATCAGGAAGCGCTCAGAGCGGCAACGTCGCGGGCCGCGCGGCGCAACGTCGAGCCGGAACGGCTCAGGCTCGGCCGGAACTTTCTCCACGCGGCGCGGCTTGAGTTTGCGCATCCATCGACCGGCAAGCCGGTTACACTGGAAGCCCCTCTGCCGCAGGAGCTTAATGCCTTTCTCAACCGGCTCGAAGCTGTGGCGCGCGCTTGAGGTTACCGTGGAGATGCGTTCTGGAAGCGGTAACGCGTGCGCGATTGTTAAAATGAGGGAGTGATGATCAGAAATCTCTTGTGCCTTGCGTTTGCGGCTTGTTTCGCAACTGCCGCGGCGCCTTCGCAGCAAAATCCGCCCAGCGCTCCGGCGCAACCCGCACAGAATTCCATGCAACAGCCTTCGCAAAACTCTGCGGTGCCAGCCGGGCAACCGGCGGCGGGGCAGCCGGCTCAACCGGACGGCGGCGACACTGATACGTCAAAATTGTTCAAGATCGGCGCTAACGAAGTCAGCCTCATCTTCACGGTGACCGACGGCCACGGCCGCTATATTCCGAATCTCACGCAGAACGATTTCGCGCTGCTCGACGACCAGAAGGCGCCGGCCCATGTGAACTCCTTCCACCAGCAGATCAATCTGCCTCTTCGGGTCGGCATCGTCATCGACGCCAGCACGTCCATCCACTCGCGCTTTCAGTTCGAGCAGCAGTCGGCGATTGAGTTTCTATTGCAGGCGCTCAAGGCCAAGGGTGACCGCGCTTTCGTGATGGGCTTCGACGTCACTCCGACAGTGACGCAGGACTGGACCAACGACATGGACGGCCTGGAGCAGGGCATCAACAAGCTCCGCCCCGGCGGCGGCACCGCGCTCTTTGACGCTGTCTACACCGCCTGCCGCGACAAACTGCTCACCGAGCGCGGCCCCGAGCCCGTGCGCAAGGCGATGATCCTGATCTCCGACGGCGACGACAACCAGAGCCGCGTCTACTTGAGCGAGGCCATCAAGGAATGCGAGCGCGCCGAGACCATCATCTACGCCATCAGCACCAACTGGACTCCGAGCCGCGGATCGGGTGACAAGGTGCTGGAACAGCTGGCCACAGAAACGGGCGGCGAGGCGTTCTGGCCGCCTTCGGTCGAGGATATGGCGACCAGCTTCGAGAGCATCGAGACTGAGCTGCGCAGCCAGTACGCTCTGAACTATACGCCTGCCGACTTCAAGTACGACGGCGCCTTCCGAACTATTTATCTCTACTGTTACGACCGCCGTTACAAGGTTCATGCCAAAAAAGGCTACTTCGCCACGGCCGGCCCGTAGACCTTATCAGAGAAAAGAGCTTCAAACAGAGCGCGGCATCATGCCGCGCTCTGTTTGTCCCATTTCAGCACACGCTGCCCCCTTCTTTGTCCGCAATTGAGCCGCGCCGCAGATTCCTCACCCGGTGGCCTCATCGATTCGCATCAGTATCCGATGAAATAGAGAGGACACCCGTAACGAAGATTCCCGCCAGGGAGGGCTCGTTGATCCGGCAGGCGATCTCGTGCGACATCTGCGGAGCGGAGAAGCGGCAGACCAACCACTGGTTTGTTGCCTACGAGCAGTCGGGAGAGCTGCGTGTCAGCGGATGGACCTCACGCCATCGCACGCGCTCCGGTTCGATGCACCTCTGCGGGCAAACCTGCCTGCACAAGCTGGTCGACGACTTCATGGCCAGGTCGATCTCCGTGCGCCCTTCAATCCCCGATGTAGAACCTGCGCCGGCCCCCGCTGCAATTGCGGATACCAGCCTGACTTCCAGGATCGCCTACGCAGAGCCCGGAGCCTCACTCCGGTTGCTCACCCCCGCCACGCCGCCGGTATCGCCGCAGCCAGTGCGCCACGCATCACCGGAGCCGCCTTCTATCTCGGCCCGATTCGACTTGGCCGAGCTTGCCGGCCCTCTCGATGAGCCGCCTCGCTACCCCGCGCGTACCTGGCGCTCCGAGGCCTGGGAACGTGAGCGGAAGCGCGGACAAAGGCCCGAAGTCGCTGCTCGCCGCGGTGTTTGACAAGCGGAATTTCTACCGCAAGCATCGAACAGATGGAAGTTCGCGAAACGCCTGCGGCCTCAGGAACACCATTGAGCGTGGAGGCTGCTGTGTGGATGGATCTCTTCCTGCTCACCATGGCGCTGCTGCCATGGATGGCGGAGTGTGGAGCGAAGCTCAAGACGACGTGCGCGCGCAACCGCGCACTCAGTTCTGCGCCCGTTTTGACTGGAGCAGAGCCAGCAAACCCGACTCATCGATCACCGGAACCTTAAGCTCGTGTGCCTTATCCAGTTTTGATCCGGCTTCTTCGCCGGCGACAACGTAGCTTGTCTTCTTGCTCACCGATCCGGCCACTTTACCGCCCGCAGCTTCTATCTTCTGCTTGGCCTCGTCGCGGGTAAGCGTGGGCAGCGTGCCGGTGAGCACAAACGTCAAGCCCCCGAGCTGCGTCGAGCGCTGTTTCTTCTCCGCCGTCGTCACCACGCCCGCCTCTTTCAGTTTTTCCACGAGAGTCCGGTTTGCCGGCCGCGAGAAGAACT
>JASHVE010000596.1 GCA_030039675.1 Acidobacteriaceae bacterium
CATGCCGTGCGCATGATGTACAAGGCGCAGGACGGCAACACGTACCAGCTCAACCTGATCGACACGCCGGGCCATGTGGACTTCAGCTATGAGGTTTCGCGCTCGCTGTCCTCATGCGAGGGAGCGCTGCTGGTAGTGGACGCGAGCCAGGGCGTGGAGGCACAGACGCTGGCGAACGCGTATCTGGCCATCAATCACGGCCTCGAAATCATTCCGGTGATCAACAAGATCGATCTGCCTTCGGCGGATGTCACGCGTACCCAGGAAGCGATTGAGCAGGCTGTGGGGCTAGACGCGACCGACGCGATTCCGATAAGCGCCAAGACCGGCCAGGGTGTGGCCGAGGTGCTCGAAGCGATTGTGCACCGGCTTCCGCCGCCGAAGGGCGACCCCGGCGCACCGCTGCAGGCGCTCATCTTCGACTCGTGGTTCGACGCGTACCGCGGCGTGATCGTGCTGACGCGCGTGATGCAAGGAACGATGCGCAAAGGGCAGCGGATCCGGCTGATGTCGAACGGGAAGGCCTACGAGATCGAGTCGATGGGCGTGCTGAGCCCCAAGCCAGTGGAAATTGGCGAGCTCTCCGCGGGCGAGGTAGGATTCTTCGCGGCCACCATCAAGAATGTAGGCGACACTCGCATCGGCGACACGGTCACCGACGACGCGCGCCCGGCGGCCACAGCTCTGCCGGGTTTCGAAGACATCAAGCCGATGGTCTTCTCGGGGCTCTATACCGTGGACTCGCATGAGCACACGCTGCTGCGCGATGCGCTCGAAAAGCTGCGGCTCAACGACTCGTCGTTCTTCTTCGAGCCGGAGAGCTCGGCCGCGCTGGGCTTCGGTTTCCGCTGCGGTTTCCTCGGGCTCCTGCATATGGAGATCATCCAGGAGCGGCTGGAGCGCGAGTACGAACTCGACCTGATTACCACTGCGCCCAGCGTGCGCTACCACATCACGATGACCGACGGGAGCGTAATCGAGGTGGACAACCCGTCGCGCTGGCCTGAGCCGCAGAGCATCGACTCCATTCGCGAGCCGGTGATCACGGCCAAGATTCTGACCAACGAGGAGTACGTGGGCGGGATCTTCAAGCTGGTCGAAGAGAAACGCGGCAAGCAGATCAACTTCGAATATGTGACGCCGACGCGAGTACTGCTCACCTACGAGCTGCCACTGAACGAGATCGTGCTTGACTTCTACGACCGGCTGAAGTCGATCTCGCGCGGCTACGCGTCGCTCGATTACCAGTTAGCCGGGGAGTGGGAGTCGCCCATGGTGAAGCTGGACATTCTGGTCTCGGGCGAACCCGTTGACGCGCTCTCGATCATCGTCCACCACGACCACGCCTACGAGCGCGGCCGGGCGCTGGTGTCGAAGATGCGAGAGCTGATTCCGCGGCAGCAGTTCGAAGTCGCCATCCAGGCAGCCATCGGAGCCAAGATCGTGGCCCGGGAGACGGTGAGCGCCCTGCGCAAAAACGTGCTGGCCAAGTGCTACGGAGGCGATATCACGCGCAAACGCAAATTGCTGGAAAAGCAAAAGGAAGGCAAGAAACGGATGAAGCGGATCGGCAAAGTGGACATCCCGCAGGAGGCGTTTCTGGCAGTGCTACGGGTGGGTGAGGATCAGCAAAAGTAGTGCCAAAAACATAACTAGCCGGATACTTTTGTCACGTTATGTTCATGGGCGGTTGTGGAAAGCTGTTGCGAGGCCTTCTATGACGTGTCGCACAGAGGACTAGCTGACGGCGCAGATTACACCAATGAAATCTCATTGCGATAGAAGGACTTACGATTTCTATCAGAATCCTGCTGAGATTGGCAAGCAAAGAAAAATGGCTTCCGCCGCATAGTTTCCGGAAGCAATCCACAATTTTTTCCACAGAATAAGGCTTCCAAGCGGGGAAATTGACCGAAAAATTGCTGCAACCTTTTCCATTCGGTCATAACTTACTCAATTTAAAGACACAAAAACCACGCAGAGCGTGGTTTTTGTGTCACAAGCGCTCAGTGCGATGCGGGCCGCGCGGCGGCAGGCGCCGTGGGCCTGGGAGCATCGGTGCTAGCCTGAGGCGGCGGTGCGGGGATGCCGGATTTCACGTTGTAGGCGTCGATCACCTGCTTGGTAATGTTGGTGGTGTCTTTGGCGAAGAGCACTGGGGACTGTTGCTGCGAGACATCGAGGACCAGGGTATAGCCTTCTTTCTCGGCATAGGCCTGCATTACGTCGTAGACCTTGGAGGCGAGACCGTTGTAAATGTCCTGCATCTGCTGCTGGAAGTCTTCCTGGGCATCCTGGGCATCGCGATCGAGCTGCTTCTTCTTGGTGTCGATGGCGGTGGTTTTGGCGGCGCGGTCAGCGTCAGACAGGCTTGCACCCTGGGTCTGCAACTGCTTGGTCAGCGTGTCGATTTCGTCGCTGAGGGCCTTGAGCTGCTGCCGTTTGGGATCGAACTTCTTCTGCAGGTCGGCGAAGTTGCGCTGCCCCTCGTTCGTCTGGGCAACAGCTACCTGAAAGGCGATGACGGCGATCCTGGCCGGGCCGGCCGGAGCGGCGGCGGACGTGGGTGACGCGGCCGAGACGGCCGGTGTTTGGGCAGCAGCGCTCAGGACCAGGCCCGAGGCCAGCGAAACGGCGATTGCAAGCGAACGCTTCATGTGAATCCAAAACTCCTTCGAGATTCCTGTGCGGCTTTCCAGTTAGACGGACAAGCCCGCGCCTCCTGAGAAACCTTTCACGATCTATTTTCACCCGGCAGCAGAGACCCGTTGCCGGAAACCGCGTTTTTTCCGGAAACTCCGCGCCGGAACCGGGCGGAGACACAAAAAGATGCGGATAGAGACGCCAGCAGGAACTAGGAGGATTATACGGCATCTTCGAGCGGAAATCGTTAAATTAGGCTGCGCCAGGCGGTCCGGAGCCAGGACCCCGCGGGGATCCCGGCGCGGCTCATTAATGCGAGGTTGAAGGCTGCGGAGCAGGCGCGTCGGGGGTGGGCGCCGGAGGAGCGGGGATGCCGGACTTCTGATTGTACGCGTCGATCACGGCCTTGGTGATGTCAGTAGAGGGAAGCGCATAGAGCACCGTCGGACTCTGCTGTTCCTGCTCGGTGCGGTCGAGCACCAGGGTGTAACCGTGCTGCTGTGCGAAGTCGGTCATGGTGGCGCCGACTTTGGCGGCGACGCGGTTCAACAACTCCTGCATATCGCTCTGGAAGTCCTGCTGCGCATCCTGGGTGTCGCGATCCAACTGCTTTTTCTTCTCATCGATGGCGCGCGCCCTGACCTGGCGTTCGTCATCGCTGAGAGTGGCGGCCTGGGTCTGCAGCTGCTTGGTCAGGTTGTCGACGTCGTCGCTCAGAGCCTTGATCTGCTGGCGCCTGGGATCGTACTTTTTTTGCAGGTCGGCAAAATCGCGCTGGAACTCGTTGGTTTGGCCGACGGCTGCCTGAAATTCAATGACGGCCACTTTCACGGGACCGGCTGCGGCGGGCTCGGCCGACTCATGGGAAGCAGGAACCGCGGGTCTTTGTGCAGCGGGGGCTTGTGCGGCAACGGTAAGGGCAGATCCCAGGGCAAGAGAAACAACGACTACGGGCACACGCTTCATGCGGGTTCAACAACTCCTTCGGGTTCCCGGCACACGGCGAACAAACGGCTGGTCAACAAACGCTTGCTTTTCGGGCGTCGTTCTTCCCTTGTCTTAGACCTTCGCGCCGAATACAAACGTGCTAGCGCATCTCTCAACCGTAAGCCTTGCAATCGATCCCGAGAAGGTGGGCAGGCAAAAGAGAGTGGCGAGGACACCGAAACATAGCCAGGAACTACACCGGAATTATACGGCATCCGCGCCAGGGCCCCCAATGCGAAATAGGCAGTAAAACCGCACAAAGACGAAAGGCCGCCCGTGACGACGAGCGGCCTTCCAGAGCAGGCACGAAGGTGCTCAGAAGGTGGTCGAAATCGTGAGCCGGAAGGTCTTGCGGGGCTCGCGGAATACGTAGCGCGACCCGTAGGACTGAATGGCCTCCTGATAGGTGTAATCACCCGCGCCTCCGGGCGGGAACAGCGAGCGAGTGATGAGCTCTGCCGAACAGCTTCCCTGCTTGCCGCCGACGATAACGTCGTTGCAGTACGGCCTCTCATAGAGGCGCAGCGGATTCCACGCATAGTAGAGGCGGAACGGCGCGTTGACGATCGGCATGATGACGGAGAGCTCCGCGCCCGTGGACATGCGCGGGACGAAGTTCGTGCCGGAGACGGGACGAATATTCTTCTGGAAACCAACGTCAGTGCCCGGGATGCCGCCCTGGCAGGCGCCGTTGTTATACACCGGGCAGCCATAGAGGGGCGCGGTGAGCGAAGCAAAGCCCTCGGGGCTTTGCTTCAGCTGGCCCCGGTCCACGATGGTGTCGATGCCGAAGTCGTCAAACAACTTGAAGGTGAACGGGCCGACCACGGGAATGCGGTATTCGGCGTTGGCCGTAAAGTTGGCGTCGCCGCCGATGGAGGCCACGCCGTAGACGGGCAGCGGGACCTGAATGCACTGGTTGTCCTGCGGATTGGTTGGATCGCGCGGAACGCAACTGCCGTCAGGGTTGGTGAGCTGGAAGTTGACCCGCGTCGGCACGTAGCCATAGGGCGTAGCGCTCCGCACGTCGAATCCGCGCAGCTCGTTTTCGCCGCCGGAGTAGAAGCGGTTCTGGGGCGGGGCCACGTCGCCGCTGTAACCCGCGATGTAGCCAAGCTGCGCGCGCAGCCCAAGCACATTGCGGCCGGTCTGCATGGGGATGAGGTAGTGCATGGGGATAAAGCGCGTGGCGGAGATGACCGGCTCGATATAGCGGACGTTGCCCCAGAGACCCGATACCTGCAGAGCCGCGGTGTATTCCTTACCCTCGTGAGGAGTCAGGGGGTTGTTGACGGTGTTGTAGGCGTAGGTGAGCGAGATGTAACTGTTGATGATGCCCGACAGCGCATTGGAGCCCTGGATTCCCGACCGGAAGGCAATGGTCTGGAAGAAGGTCTGCGAAGCGGTGCTGAATGCGCTGATCGACGAGCGGGTCCAGGAATAGGTGAAGCCGACACGCTGGAAGGCGTGGCGCTTGAGCGGATAGCTGATGGAAAAGTTAAAGCCGTCGGAAGCCTGATTGTAATTCTGGGTCAGCGACTTCTCCGCCGCCGACAGGTTGACCGACGCGCCCGTCGTGGCCTGGTAGTTCTTGGCGGCGTTGTAGTCCTGCTTCTGGTTGAAGATCTGGAAGCCGAGGTTGATGGGCCGGTTGCGGATGTAAGGTTGCGTGAAGCCGAAGAGGAACTGGCGGCTGATGCTGCCCAGGTTGGCCTGCACGCTGAGGGTTTCGCCCAGGCCGAGGAAGTTGTTGGTCTGATAGTTGAGGCCGATGAAGGCGCCGGACAAGCCGCTGACGCCGCCGTTCAAGCCGATGGAGTTCTTGCCCTTTTCCTTCACCTTGAGCAGCAGGGTAACGGTACCGTTATCCGAATCCTGCGTTGCAGTCGAGTCCTGATCGACCTTGAGCGGCTCGAAGTATTCGAGCTGGTTGAGGCGGAGCAGGCTGTATTCCCAGAGCTGGGAGTTGTAGACCGAGCCTTCGTCGAGCATCAGCTCGCGACGGATAACGCGATCGCGGGTGATGGTGTTGCCCTGGAATTCGATGCGCGAGACGTAGAACTGCTTGCCCTCGTCGATGTCGATGCTCATCGAGACGGTCTTCTTCTGCTCGTCGTAGTCGAGCTTGGGGATGGCGCCGAAGTTGATGTAGCCCAGGCTCCCGTACGCCTTCTTCAGATTGTCGAGTCCCTTGCCGATCAGAGTGGCATTGAACCAATCGCCATCCTTGATGGGAAAGGTGGAGCGCAGGGCTTTCATGTTGGTGATGTGCTGGTTGCCGGTGAAGGTAATGCTGCTCAACCGGTAGCGGCCCCCCTCCTCGATCGGCATCAGGATGTCGATGCGCTTGCCCTTGTTGGGACGGAAGGTAAACCAGTTCAGGCCGCCCTGGTCGCGAATCTGAGTCTTGGGCGTTTCGACCGCGGCGTTGGCGTAGCCCTTGTCGCGATAGGCCTGGCGCACGCGCTCGGTGTCTTCCTCCAGCTTGGAGGAGTCGTAGGTCTGCGGGAAGAGATCCTCAAAGATAATGGAATACGGAATGCCGATGGGTTTGAGGTTCTTCATCGAGCGGCGCAGGTAGAGCGCGCCGAGATGGGTGTTGCCAGTGAACTGGATTTTGCCCACCTTGACCACCGGGCCTTCCTTGACGTTGAAGTTCACCTGCACCGAGGCCGGCGGGATGGTCTTCACATCGGTCTTGATGGTGGCGAACTGGTGGCCGTGCTCAGCCTCCATCTCCTTGATGACAGTTTCCGCCTGCTTGATCCGGGTGGGATCGTATTGGCTATCGACGGAGAGGCCGACCTTCTCCTTTTTGAAGCGGTCGAGGATATCCGACTGGGTGATGGAGTTCAGGCCCTTGTAATTGATCTCGCGGATCGTGGGCTTTTCACGGACAAAGATATTGAGGATGATGCCCTTTTCGGTATCCTCGCGCTCGATGCGCAGGTCCTCGAAGTAGCCGGTATTCCAGAGCGAGTTGAAGTCGCGCTCGATGGAGACGGGATCGTAGACGTCGCCGGCGTGGGTGAAGAGCCGGGCAAGAATGGTTTCCCTGGGGATGCGGCGGTTGCCGATCACGCGGATCTGGTCGATAGTCTGCGGCGTCTGCGCCAAGGCGGCGCCGGCAGTGACGGCCAACAAGCCCACCACAACCAGCATGCGAGCGACAATGCAGGCGGCGCGGGCAATGGATGTGTGCTTGATCTTCACCGGGCTGCGGCCCTGCGGCGAGCACAAATGGTACTGGTGCGGTCCATAGTTCAGCTTCACGAGAAGAATTTGCACACCCTCACTGCTCAAAATCTCATCCTGCATCGAGGAAAGATGATTATATTTGACCCCGGCGACCCCGCCCAAACCGGCGGGCTGATATCGGCGCGGATACTTCATCCTTCAAAAACATTTCCCTGCCGCGCTTGCCGCCTTCGGACTCGGGGTGGAATCCACGAATACCAACGACCCATGTTGCCGGGGGATACCCTGGGCGGTTCGCCCGGGCGACGGGAAGCTGCCGCTGGGAGAACCTTTCCACAGTCTACCGGAACGAGGCGGGTTCGAGCGCCTACGGCGATTCCAGAGTCGATGTGCCCATTTGGACAATGTGCAGGGTCGGCCGCTCCCTGCACCACCCCGCGAACAAAAAAACTGTTCGTGGGGACCCCGGTGTTCCACCCCGCGAACAAAAAAACTGTTCGTGGGGACCCCGGTGTTGGTCGCGGCGACTTGGGGCCATCGGCTTCAGGATACAGTGACTCTGGAATCGCTATGTGCATCCTCTCTGCACTTGGCAGTATTCTCGTTAGACGTGCATCGGCAAAACTGGGCACCGCGCGCCGGCAAGGATTTCCGATTTCAAGCGGGATGGGCCAGGAGAGAACGAGGATGGAAGAAGCGCGGTCAGTGTTTGCATTTTCAGCGGAGCTTCTCTGTGGGCGCAGGATCAGCCTGGAGCAGTTTCGGGGGCAGGTGCTCCTGGTTGTGAACACCGCCAGCCGGTGCGGCTTTACGCCGCAGTATGCCGGGCTCGAAACGCTTTATCGCACATATCGCGAACGCGGCCTAGTGGTGCTGGGCTTCCCTTCGAACCAGTTCGGCAGGCAGGAGCCGGGCACGGCCGAGGAGATCGGCGCGTTCTGCGCATCCCGTTATAGCGTGAGCTTTCCGCTGTTCGCCAAGATCGATGTGAATGGAGCGCACGCCCATCCGCTTTTCCGTTTCCTCAAGAGCGAAGAGCGTGGCGTGTTCGGTTTTTTGACCGGCGGGCGCGTGACCTGGAACTTTACGAAGTTCCTTGTCCGGCGAAGCGGCGAAGTGGCGGGGCGCTATTCACCTTCCACGCGGCCCGAAAACCTGGCGCTCCCCATCGAGCGGCTGCTTGCTGAATAGCAGAGGAATACAACGCACCTCATATGCCGGGATAGACAAAGACTGAAAATGTATCTTTTCTCTTGTTGAGCCCGTCTAGAGAATAGGGGTGAGTCCCCCTCTTTCCGCACGCAGTACGATTGTCACCCTCTTTCGACTACCATAATAGATTCAATTGAATCTTGGACCGGATGGCAGCTGATCTTCAATCCGGTTCCCGAACCCGACGAGCCGGCGCAAGCCGGACCAGGACGGCCGATTCGCAGAGGAAACAAAGCGAGTGAAGGCATCCCGGTCTCGGCCAGGAGCACTACCAGGACGGCGGCCAAGGAGCGAGTACCAGCCCTATGATGTGGATTGTCCGGCTTGCGCTAAGGCGGCCCTACACCTTCGTCGTCTTTGCGTTTTTGATTCTGATCCTTGGCATCCTGAGTATCGAGTCGATGCCGAGGGACATTTTTCCGAACATCGACATCCCCGTCGTGACCATTGTCTGGAATTACATTGGGCTCTCTCCGGAGCAGATGGCCGAGCGTATCGTGACCCCTTCCGAACGCGGGCTCACCACCACGGTGAATGACATCGACCACATCGAGTCGCAGTCGCTGGTGGGCGTGGGCGTCATCAAGATCTTTTTTCACCCGAATGTGAACATAGCCTCGGCAGTGGCGGAGGTGGCGGCGATCAGTCAGGTGACCCTGCGGCAGCTGCCGCCGGGCACGAATCCGCCTTTCATGATCCAGTACAACGCGTCGAGCGTCCCGGTGCTGCAACTGGGACTCTCCGGACAAGGGTTGGATGAGCAGCAGTTGAATGACCTGGCCACCAACACCATCCGCGTGCAATTGGCCACCATCGAGGGCGCGCAGGAGCCGTTTCCTTATGGGGGCAAGCAACGGCAGATCCAGGTAGACCTGGACCTGCACGCGCTCCAGGCGCGGGGATTGTCGCCGGCCGACGTGGTCAGCGCTATCAACAGCCAAAACGTGATCGCGCCCGCCGGCACCATCAAGCTGGACCGCTTCGAATACCAGGTAGAGACGAACTCGGCGCCCTCTGTGCTGCAGGCGCTCAATAACATGCCGATCAAGGCAGTAAACGGCACGGTCGTGTACATCCACGACGTAGCCCACGTGCGCGACGGCAATCCGCCGCAGACCAATATTGTGCGCGTAAACGGGCGCCGGGCCGTGTTGATGAACATCCTGAAGACCGGCTCAGCCTCGACGCTGGACATCATCAAAGGCGTGCGCGACAAGGTGGATTACATCAAGGGCGAGCTGCCGCCCGCGCTGCACATCAGCCCGGTGTCAGACCAGTCGATCTTTGTGCGCGGCGCCATCAGCGGCGTGGTGCGCGAGGCTCTTGTGGCCGCCTGCCTGACGGCCACGATGATCCTGATCTTTCTGGGCAGCTGGCGCTCAACGCTGATCATCGCGGTATCGATTCCGCTGTCGATCTTGTGCTCGCTGTGCGTGCTCTAT
>JASHVE010000047.1 GCA_030039675.1 Acidobacteriaceae bacterium
TGCGATCCAGGCCGAGACAGAGACGAAAAACAACGCAAGCCTGGGGGCACCAAATACGTGCATGATCGCCCTCTCCGGCGCTTTACTGCAGCTATCGTTGCGAAAAGTTTCATTGGTCGAACACACCGCCCCTGGAACGGCTGCATTCAATCAGAACTTCTATTGTTGTGTTCCAAGGTTTGCGAGGACTATACACCGCAATCGGTTTCACCAAGACTTTTTGTTGGCCGACCGCACACACTTCCGTCACGCGCGGCATCGAACGACTTTGCAGGCCGCTATTACGGACGGTGCCGGTTTATCCTCTGGCTCGCGTTACCAAGAGCAGAACTGTGCCCGATTTGCGGCGAGAAGATCCGCCAGCTCTACGCGTGCTTGTATCAGGTTTCTCTTGCGATCCATATTTCTTTCCATCACAATAGAGAATCCCCGACCCCACCGCGCGCTGCGGATGACCCGTGAAAGCACAACTCATGCGCGATTGAGAAAAAGCCTAAGAAATTTTGGGAGCAAGTACGGCACGACTGAGCAGCCTGCTGGATGAAGCGGCTTTTGGATGGCGCACCTGCCGGATGACTGGAGCAGTTCCCGAATTAGAGCATTTTCGGAATACATATAGACTTTTTGAGAGCAGTGAAAGGTGGCTTTTTCTTGATGAAAGAGCCACTTGAGTTCATGCTTTCGGTCTACAGTAATTCCGAAAATGCGATAGCGTCGATTTTTTGAGCGCCGTGCAAGGTGGCCTTTCCTTAAGGAAAAAGCCACTTAAACATCTTCCTTCGGTATACACAAATGCGGGAACTGCTATAAAGCCCGTCACGATTCCTGCCGCATTTGAGCACGGGTCAACTCGCGCCCTGTTACAGGGCACCTGACAAAGGCTTTTTTCAGTGAACTGTGCGGCCGTGTCCCTTCACAAAGCCATTGCGTCGAAATTCTTCGGACGCGACTTAGCGGGTGTTGCCGGGAAAGAGAGAGCCCGACGGCGCGGGAATGGCGGTCAATCGGCTGGCCCGACGGGGCCGCTGCACTGTGGGCGAAGCCAGCAGGCTCGCGATCTCTCTCAGTTCGGTGCGGGCGCGGCTGATGATGGAGGCGGTCGTGTCGCGGCGTTTGCGCCGTTCGCCTCCCGCCAGAGGCAGACTGGCCTGCGCGTTGCCGCTGTGTTGCGCCTGCTCGAGGGCCTGCCGCGCGCCGGGCAATGTGTATCCCTCAGCGTGCACGAGGCGCTTGATCTCGAGTACAAGTTCCACATCGCGGCGGCGATAGAGCCGCTGGCCGGTTCCGCTCTTGTTCGGCTTCAGCTGCGGGAACTGGGTTTCCCAGAAGCGCAGAACATAGGTCTCCAGCCCGCAGATGCGGGCCACATCGCCAATCTTGAAATAGAGACGGTCGGGGATTGAGGGCAATTCAGGGGCGTGTTTCCTGGACAGTTGCGCAGCCATAAGATTCGGCGAGGAGGACCTGGCGATCAAGAGGGAAACCTCACTCTGCTCCCGAGTATAGGCCACAACCCGCAGCAGATGGAAAGCCAAATTCCCACACCGGAATCATTTGAGTGAAGGGCTGCAGTTATATCCGCGGTCGCGCGACTCGATAAGCGCGCTGACGAGCGCCAGCGGCAGGCCGACCACGTTGAAGTAGCAGCCTTCAATACGAGGAATCCAGCGGGCTGCGCGGCCTTGGATTGCGTAGGCGCCGGCCTTGTCCATAGGTTCGCCGGTGGCGACGTAGGCTTCGATCTCCGCATCAGAGAGCGTGAGAAACCTTACCGCGGTGACCTCGGCTGCTATTTCTGTATTGTGCGCGGTGGCCAGCGCTACGCCGGTGATCACGCGGTGGCTGCGGCCGGAGAGCAGGCGCAGCATGCGCGCGGCATCGGCCGCGTCGGTGGGCTTGCCGAGGATCTGGTTGTCGAGCGTCACGGTTGTGTCTGCTCCCAGAACGGCCAGATCGGCGCTGGTTGCGGCGGAATGCTGTGCGGTCTGCTCAAAAACGGCCTGCGCTTTTTCGCGCGCCAGTCTCGTGACGTAGGCGATGGGGTCCTCGCCGGGAAGCGGGTCTTCGGGAATGTGCGCGGGGTGAACCTCAAACGTAAAACCCGCCTGGGAAAGCAGTTCGCGGCGGCGGGGGGAAGCGGAGGCCAATATGAGCATCTTCTCAATTATGGCAGCAACTGAGGGTCTCTCGCCGGGTAGACTAAATGGAGCGTCTGCACAGCAACTGGATGCAGACGGGACAGAATTCAAATGCACTTGAACTTTACGACCGTCGAGATTCTCTGGACGCTGACCTTTGCGGCGCTCCTTGTGCTGCTGGTGGTTTTGCTGGGCCGCGACCGGGTGCGCCGCTTTCCGTGGTTTACGACCAGCATTGTGCTGGTGGCGCTGCGCATGCTGGCCAGCCGGCTCCTTTTCGGCAAGATGGCACCGATTACCTCCAGCAAGATCTTTCTCACGCTGGCCGATCTTGGAATGGTTGTGTCGTTCCTGGTGATTGTGGAGATGGCGCGGCGGGCCTTTGCGCGCGCGTCGCGGAATGCGTGGATCGTGGGGACGCTGGTTCTGCTGGCGATTGGCGGGACGGTGGTGGCGCTGTGGGGACCGTGGCCGGCGTGGAAGACCATCGAGGCGGGCTCCACGCTGGGGAAGCTGCGGGTGATGCAGCTCGTGGCGCAAAAGGGCGAGTTGTTGAACGACCTGCTCTACATTGAGCTGGGTTTGCTGCTGGTCTTTCTCGGGCGCCGGTTCCAGGCGGGCTGGCGCAGCCACGCACAGCAGATTGTTGCCGGGCTCGGGATCGCTGCGATTGGGCAACTGGCTGTGCGCGTAGTGTGGCAGAAGATCGCCAACATGCCTCCGCCACGGAGCCAGGAAGAGTATTCACGCATTATGGGGCTGCAGGACAAGCTGTTCAATGCCAACAGCATCGTGTTCCTAGCGGTGGTGGTGGCCTGGATCATCTGCCTGTGGATCGACGAGCCAGGAACGAAGACAGCCGAGCCGCAGCCGGCGGAGATCGCCGGCAGCGCTGGATCGGGCGCAGCTTCCGGGAACTGATTTTCGTTTACAGCGGTTTCCCAGTTGATATGCCACCTTCTGAAGCTCCGTCAAGGGCACGTAAGCTGTGGAACGGCTCTAAGTCTCGGACCGCATGATTTCGTCCTTTTGGAGTTCGTGGCGTCCCACCCTTTCGCCAGAAAAAAGGCGAAAGGGTGGGGCACGGAGAAGGTACATGAACAAGCGGTCGGAGGCCTAGAGCCTGTTATTAACTTTCCCGTGGGCAGCGTTGCGAGCGAAAATCGGGCCAGACGAGGCGAAGGCCGAAGGCTTTGGCGGTTCCAAGGTCGAGGCCGACAACGAAGTATGGACCGATTTGCGCCGCAACCCTTCGGGCTGGGGCCAATTTT
>JASHVE010000597.1 GCA_030039675.1 Acidobacteriaceae bacterium
AAGTCGCATTGTGACCATGGTGCTCGACGACAACCGCCTGCGCAAAGCGCAGCCCAGCGAGGGCACTTTCCCTTATCGGACCATAACGGACCTACAAATTTCTGGACGGGATTTGCAAGTAGCTCAATCTATTGGCGTCCCCGACGGGATTTGAACCCGTGTTATCGCCGTGAAAGGGCGGTGTCCTAGGCCGGGCTAGACGACGGGGACGTGTTGCGGGAGGGCAGGAATCGGCAGAACTTGGCCCTGTGCGCCCATTTAGAAGCTATCAACTCAATGGGAACGTGTCAAAAGGAGCGAGAACGCCGAAGCTGGAACCTAGCGGGAACCCAAATCTGGAACCAAGCCGGCCGCGCCACAATCGGCAGTCGACGGAAGAATCTCCACGAGCATCCAAGTCGGTCGAACGGCGCGGCGCAGCCCACATCGCCGACAGACCACCGCTGGCTGCTTCCGGAAGTAACCCAATCAATCCAAAGGACTAATCTACTCAAGAGCGCGAGCACAAACGTGGGGGGAGGAAAAACCGCCAGGAACTGCACAACTGGGAACCGGGGAGGGCCTGAGTTCGTACCAAGCTGTCATGCACGAAGTTGGTTATCCTCTATTGATAGGTCGCTTGGGCCGGTTTTGTCCCGCTTGATGGCGGAGCATGTAATTTTGCGTCGCGAGGGTCGGTCGCCGCGTCAGATAGCCAAGACTTTCGGTCAACGGCCCTCAGGCGAGGATTCCGAGCGGGAATTCCAAGCCAGGGATTCCAGGCCGGACATTGAGTCCATCCGGCGAAACCACAAACCTGAAAACGAGATCATGATGCAGCCATCGCCAGAGTCCATTCAAGGTCTTGGCGAAAAAAAGCAAGAAGCCAGGGCTGCATGGTTCGGGAAAAGGAAGAATTGAGTGACCAAGCGCACATTGAGAGCCAGTTACGAGATCGGCTGTTTGCTTCTGCTCGCGATAGCCACCACCGGATGCCAAAAGAAGCAGGTGGCCGCGGCAACCAGCGGTGGAGGCATGCAGGGCCTGCCGGTGCAAACCGTTTCGGTGTCGCTGGCTCCCATCCCGCAAAGCAGTGAGTACGTAGCCACCATCAAGTCGCGCCGTTCGGCCACGCTCATGCCACAGGTGAGCGGCGCATTGACCGGGATCCTCGTTCACTCCGGTGATCATGTAAGGGCCGGCCAGGAGATGATGGACATCGATCCGCGGCAGCAGCAGGCCACAGTCGAGTCGCAGCGCGCCACCGAACGGCAGAAGAAGGCTGTCTATGACTACCACACCGTGGAAGTCGACCGGCAGCGCAAGCTCTTTGAGGCCGGCGTGACCAGCCGCGACGTGTACGACCAGGAGCTGCAGGCCTTTGCGAATGCCAAGGCGGATTACGAGTCGGCGGTAGAGTCACGCAAGACCCAGGAACAGCTGCTCGACTACTACACAATCCGCGCGCCTTTTGACGGCATTGTGGGCGACGTGCCGGTGCATGTCGGCGATTACGTTTCGCCGCTCAACGCGCCGCCCACTACGCTCACCACGGTCGATGAGATGAAGGACCTTGAAGCCTACATCTACGTCCCTGCGGAAAAGGCTGCCGATGTGCGGATGGGCCTTCCCGTGGAGTTGCTCGACAGCGACGGCAAGGTCCTTGAGAAGACCAAGGTCGACTTCATCTCGCCGCAGGTGGACAGCGGCCTGCAGGGAATCCTGTTGAAGGCCCCGGTCTCGTCTGGCGCGGACATTCTGCGCACCGCGCAGCTCGTCCGCGCACGCATTATTTGGAGCACCGCTCCGAAAGCAGTGGTGCCCGTGCTCGCCGTTACGCGGCAGGGCGGTCAAACTTTTATCTACCTGGCGGAAAACCAGGGTGGAAAGTTTTTTGCGCGGCAACAGCCCATTACCGTGGGTGACACCGTGGGCAACGACTATGCCGTTGAGAGCGGCTTGAAGACCGGCGATCAAGTCATTGTTTCGGGTACGCAGTTCCTGGTGGATGGCGCGCCGGTGATTCCGTTGCCGCCGGGCCCTGCGCCGTCGACCCAAGGAGCCGGAAACTAGAGCATTTTTCGCTCCAGCTGCGCCTTGAAGCGCATACAGACCGCGGTGGTTTCGTCGAGAAAATCGCCGCCTCGCACAGCGCAGCAAGGCCATGTCGGAAGAAAAAATGCTGTAGCCTCAACTCCAGGCGATTCACACGCATAGACCCGCTACAGAGCAGAATTGCGAGGAATTTGTGGTTGATTTTTTCATTCACCGGCCGGTGTTCGCTACCGTATGCGCATTGCTCATCATCCTTGCTGGGGCGGTGTGCATCCCCACGCTGCCTATTGCGCTTTACCCGCAGCTCGCTCCGCCACAGGTGACGGTTTCGAGCAACTACGTTGGGGCCAACTCGCGCGTCGTTGAATCGGCCGTGACCATTCCGCTCGAAGAGCAGATCAACGGCGTCGAAGGGATGCGCTACATCCAGTCAACCAGCTCGAACGACGGTACCAGCACGATCACCACAACCTTCCGCACCGGCTATGACCTGAACATTGCCGCCGTCGACGTGCAGAACCGTGTGGCCGCCGCGCAGGGACGCCTGCCGCAGGAAGTCACAAACACCGGCGTCACCATCACCAAAGCCAACTCGAACTTCGTCTTCGGCGCCGCGTTTCTTTCCGATGGCGGCCGTTACTCGAATCTGTTTATCAGCAACTATCTCGATGTCTACGTGAAGGACGCGCTGAAGCGCATCCCCGGCGTGGGCGATGTGGTGATCTTCGGCGAGCGTAAGTACGCCATGCGCATCTGGCTCGATCCGGATCGCCTGGCCGCGCGCAGCCTCACAGCGTCTGACGTAGTGAACGCGCTCTCCGAGCAGAACGTCGAGATTCCTGCTGGCCAGGTGGGCCAGCCGCCGTCGGATGAAAACCAGAAGTACCAGATCACCGTCAGCGTCGTCGGCCGCCTCTCCGACCCCGTTCAGTTCGACAACATCGTGCTCAAGAATGATCCTTCCGGCATCGTGCAGGTCAAGGATGTGGGCCATGCGGAACTGGGTGCCGAGACGTATTCGACGGACGTACGTTACAACGGCCAGGATGCTATCGGCGTGGGCGTGCAGCAGTTGAGCAATGCCAACGCACTGCAGGTCGACCGCGATGCCAAGGCGGCTCTCGATCAGTTAGCGAAGTCCTTCCCGCCCGGGCTCAAATACGAGATCCCATTCGACACCACCACGGTTGTCGGTGACTCGATCAGCGAGGTGGTGAGCACGCTCGGCGAAGCCATCCTCATCGTCATCGCCGTCATCTTCCTCTTCCTGCTGGACTGGCGCGCCACCATCATTCCCGCGGTCACCATTCCGGTTTCGCTGGTCGGCACCTTTGCGTTCGTCAAGATCTTCGGTTTCTCTATCAACTCGCTCACCATGTTCGGCATTACTCTGGCGACCGGCCTCGTGGTCGACGACGCCATCGTGGTCATCGAAAACGTGCAGCGCCACATGGCCGCCGAGCACTGCGACCCGCACAAGGCCGCGTCGGATGCGATGCGTGAAGTCACCAGCGCTGTCGTCGCCACTTCGCTCGTGCTCATCTCGGTCTTTGTGCCGGTCTCGTTCTTCCCCGGCACAACTGGAATTCTCTATCGCCAGTTCTCGCTGACCATCGCATTCTCCATCGCCATCTCGGCCTTCAACGCGCTAACGCTCTCTCCGGCGCTCTCGGCGCTCTTTTTGCGCGGCGAAGAGGAACGTCCGCATCAGCTCGATTTCCTTCATATCCGCCCAGTCTCCCGCGTCTTCGCCGGCTTCATCCACGGCGCTGACGCAACGATCGCCTGGATGGGCAGAGCCTACGCGCGCATCATTCACGTGGTTCTGCGCTTCCGGTACGTTTTGCTGGTGTTGTTTGCCGCTGGTCTCGCTGCTACCGTTTGGCTGTACCAGCGCGTGCCGACCGCTTTTGTTCCTTCCGAAGACCAGAATTACCTGATGTGCATTGTGCAAGCGCCACCAGGCGCTTCGCTGAGCTATACCAGCGAAGTGGCCAAGCGGGCCACCGATCTCATTGACAGGGACCCGGATGTTTACGGCACCTTCGCCGTAATGGGCTTCAGCCTGAGCGGCGGCAGCGCCCCAAACTTCGGCCTCATCTTCGTGCCGCTCAGGTCGCAGGATCAGCGCAAGAAGGAGGGCCCCGGACATACGGCAGCTGACATTCAGAAAAAGATCGCACCGGAGCTCTTCGGCGTTCCCGGCGGCCTGGTCGTGCTGGTCGAGCCGCCCGCCATCCAGGGTCTGGGAAGCTACGGCGGCTTCGCCTTCGAGCTCCAGGACCTGGGCCGCAATACATTGGGCGATCTTGATCGTGTCGCCCACCAGATCGTCGCTGGCGGCATGCAATCCAAGCAGATCACAAACCTCTATACGAGCTACACGTCGAACGATCCGCAGCTGCTGGTCACCATCGATCGCGAAAAAGCGAAAACCATGAACGTGTCGATGGACCAGATCAGTTCCACGCTCAGCGTGTTCATGGGCTCGGAGTATGTGAACGACTTCGACTTCAACAACCGTTCTTATCGCGTGTACGTGCAGGCCGACCAGCAGGACCGCATGACGCCTGCCGATCTGCGCAAGTTCTACGTGCGCACCGGCTCCGGCCAGATGGTCTCGCTCGACAACCTGGTGTCGATCCAGCAGTCGTCGGGACCGCAGGTCATCAATCACTACAACCTCTTCCGCTCGGCAGAGATTGACGGCCAGCCCAAACCGGGCGTCAGCTCCGGCGATGCGTTGAAGGCAATGGAGGCTCTGGCCAAGAAGAACATGATCCAGGGCATGAGCTATGAGTGGACCGGCCTCTCACTAGAAGAGATCGAGTCCGCCGGCAAGGCGATGATCATCTTCGGCCTTGGCATTCTGGTCGTCTATCTCACGCTATCCGCACAGTATGAGAGCTTCGCGCTGCCCTTCATCATTCTTCTCGCTGTGCCGATGGCGGTCCTCGGCGCGCTCGGCTTCGTCTCGCTACGCGGCTTTGCCAACGATGTGTATTGTCAGATCGGTCTCGTCATGCTCATCGGGCTTTCGGCCAAAAACTCGATCCTTATCGTCGAGTTCGCCGAGCAACTGCGCCGCCGCGGCCGATCCATCGCCGAAGCCGCCATTGAGGCCGCCGAACTGCGTCTGCGCCCAATTTTGATGACCTCGTTCGCCTTCATCCTCGGTGTGCTGCCGCTGGTCTTCGCCACTGGCGCGGGCGCGCTCGGCCGGCGTTCCGTGGGCACAACCATCGTCGGTGGGATGCTCTTTTCCACCATTTTGAATCTCATCTTCATCCCCGTGCTTTACGTAATTCTGAGCGACCTGCTCAAGCGCACGAAAGCGCCGAAAGAAGAGCCAGTCGAATCATTGACGATGTCCTCGTAAGCGAGACCGGGGCCGGGGCTCGCAGGCGGAGCTTCAGCCCCAGCATCCATCCGGCCACTTCAACACCACCTACTGCTTCACGCGGTGTGCAATCACATAATCTTTGATCCGGTCATAGACTTCGCTCGTCACCACGCCCCTATCCACCAAATCCTCCTTGGTGCGATAGGGTCTGAACCGCGCGATCCGCGCAGCCCATGTCTGCGTCATGCCAGGTACCTTCATCAACTCGTCTGCGCTCGCGTGATTGATATCGACGCGTGCCTCGGGCAGAGGAGCCGCGTGCGCCTTCGGCTGCGTGTTCTGCGCCGCTCCGGCCAGTGGCGTGCAAAGCATCACGGCGGCCATCAGCAGAATTCTTGTCTGCGCATGCACGGCCCCATTCTCCACCTCCCACGCGCGCTCGGCAAGCTTTATGAGAAACTGCCCGATGGCCTCTTGCGATTCGGGCTGGCGCTTTCTGCAATCGCCCTGCGACAATGAACGCATGGCAAATCCCCCAGTCAGTCCTGGTGCAGATGGATACGTGACCACGCGTATCTTGGGCAAAACCAGGGCTGTGCTGTTTGTTGCCCTGTTTGCGCTGCTGGCCACCTGCATCCTCTTTTTATGGATGACCCGCGGCGTGATGGCCAACCTGCCTTCTTTGAAAGGCCAGGGGACCGCTTCCCGCGCGGGACAATCACTGGTCGATATGCGCCCGTGGCAGACCGCGCAAGGTCTCGCGCCCATGGCCGTCAGCGCCGAGGAGAATGAGTACGCACGCGAGGCGCAACGTCTGGCTGATCACGAAGTGGATCAGGCCTTCGCCGCCGCACTGCGGCTCGCAAGCCTGGCAGCGCAGCACCGCACGCTCGCCGGCGAAGCGCTGGCCTTGTCGGAAAAAGCTGCGCAGTTCCAGCAGCTCAAACAGCAGGATCAGGCGCTTGTCGACAGCCTCACTGCCAAGATTGCCGCTGCGAATGGCGGCGCGAAGAATGGCGTCAGCAATGACGATCTTGAGGTTGCCAAAGCGCAACTCGGTCTGGACTCCGATGAACTGGCCGATGCACAACATGATCTCGCACGCGCCTCCGGCGATAACAGCGTGCAGATTCAGGACGAGCTTGCCGCGCATCAGGCATCGGTGCAAAAAGTGGAGAGCCAGTCAGCAAATGCCGCACAGACTGCAGTTACCTCGGCCACGCAGCACCACACGCTCGCCAGCCGGATCGGCGCCTGGTTCAGCCAACTCGACCGGGAGACGTTGATTGAGCAGGCTCTCGAACAGGCGCAGGCCGACGCGCGCAACCTCACGGACGAGCACAACGCTCTTGAGGCGAAGGCCAACGCCAGTGCGGCGTCCAGCCAGGGAGCCGCACTCGATCACGCTGCGCAACTTGCCGACCTTAGGGACCGCAGCACCGAGCGCCAGGTCATGAGTATCGACGACGACCGCATCCAGACTGAACAGCAGCTCGCCGGCGTCTACTCCAAGTGGCTCGCGCAGGTAAGGCTTCAGCATCAGATCCTGCTGCATCTCATCCTGCGCTCGTTCGTGGTCATCCTTCTCATTCTGATCAGTATGCTTCTGTGCGATGCGCTGGTGCGGCGTTTCATGGCTCATCCGGCCCTCGACCGCAGGCAAATGCGCACGTTGCGCAGCATCTTTGAACTCGGCATCCAGGTTTTTGGCGTCGCGCTCATCCTGCTCGTCATCTTCGGCACGCCGCAACAGACGCCCACCATCCTGGGCCTCGCCACCGCCGCGCTCACCATCGCCCTCCAGGACTACATCCTGGCCTTCCTCGGTTGGTTCGTTCTGATGCGCAAACACGGCATCCATGTGGGTGACTGGGTTGAGATCAACAGCGTCAACGGCGAGGTGGCCGAAGTGGGGCTCATGAGCACCACGCTGCTTGAAATCGGCGGGCCCTCCGATCAAGGGCATCCCACCGGCCGGCGCATCTCTTTTATGAATAGCTTCGCCATCCGTGGGCAGTACTTCAACTTCTCCACCGCCGGCCAATGGATGTGGGATGAAATCACGGTCGGCGTGCCCGCGTCTGCCGATCTCCCTACACTCATGGACCGCATTCAAAAGGCCGTGCTCGAAGAGACCGCAGAGAACTCCCGCAGGGCAGAAGAGGAATGGAAGCGCGGAATGCTCGGCGAGGGCCTGAGCCGCTTCAGCGCCGCGCCTGTGGTCAACCTGCGTCCAACGGGTTCCGGCGTCGAGCTTCAGATTCGTTTCGTCACCTCCGCCTCTGGACGGTTCGATCTTCGCAACCGGCTCTTTCAACAAGTGGTCGAGTTGCTGCACGAGCAACCCACGCCCGCACGATGAACTGGAAGAACAAACATTGCATTTGACAACACGGCGGTCATGCCTTTAACTTGGAATCGAGATGCAGAGCTTCCGCCATCATGGCCATCACCACCATCATGGGATCACCATGCCGGCGGACTGCCATGGCCTGAGCTAATCGGCCAGAGAGATCAGGAAACACCCCAGCCCGCCGGCGACCAACGCCAGCGGGTTTTTTACTGCCGCAAATCTCAATCCAGAAATTTCAATCGAGGATCAGAACCGTGGAACAGATCGACTTCGAAAAAATGGACGGCCTCGTGCCCGGCATCGTGCAGGATGCGCGCACCGGCGAGGTGCTGATGCTGGGCTTTCTCAACGCGACGAGCTACACCAAAACGCTGGAAAGCGGCTTCGTCACCTTCTGGAGCCGCACCCGCCAGAAGCTCTGGATGAAGGGCGAAACCAGCGGCAACCGCCTGCGCATCGTCTCCGTGTCAACTGATTGCGACAATGACGCGCTGCTCTTCCGCGTCGAAGTCGAAGGCGACGGCCTAGTCTGCCATGAGGGCACGGTGAGCTGCTTCACCCGCCCCATCGCGATCGGCGAAACGCAGGAGGCGGCCCGTGGCTAACAAACTTCGCTTCGGCATCCCCAAAGGCAGCCTGCAGGATGCGACCATCGCTCTCTTCAAGCGCGCCGGCTGGAACATCTACGCCGACGGCCGCTCCTACTTTCCCTCCATTGACGACGGCGAGATCGAGTGCATGCTCATCCGCGCACAGGAAATGGCGCGCTACGTCGATCACGGCGTACTCGACGCCGGACTCACCGGCATCGATTGGGTGGTTGAGAGCGGGCTTGATGTGTCCAGCATCACCACGCTTACCTACGCCAAACAGAGCCGCCGCAAGGTACGCTGGGTCCTCGCCGTTCCCGAGGACAGCGGCTTTGAAAAAGCTGAAGACCTCGAAGGCAAGATCATCGCCACCGAGCTGGTGGAAGTAAGCAAGCGTTACTTCGCTTCAAAAGGTGTCAATGTTAAAGTCGAATTCAGTTGGGGTGCAACGGAAGTCAAGCCGCCCATGCTCGCCGATGCCATTGTCGAAGTGACCGAAACCGGTAGCTCGCTCAAAGCGAATCACCTCAAAATCATTGACACCGTGATGGAGAGCGAAACGCATCTCATCGCCGGCAAAGCCGCACTCGCCGATCCGTGGAAGAAGAGCAAGCTCGACCAGATCGCCGTCATGCTCCGCGGCGCCATCGACGCGCAATCGCAGGTCGGCCTGATGCTCAATGTCAAGCGCGCCGATCTTGACGCCGTGCTCGCCGTGCTCCCCGCGCTCAACTCGCCCACCATCTCGCAGCTGAGCAACTCGGAGTGGGTAGCCGTGAACACCATCGTCGACGAAAGCACTGCACGCGACGTCATTCCGCGCCTGAAAGCGGCAAACGCCACCGGCATCGTCGAATACCCGCTGAACAAGGTCGTGCTCTAAACGGAGACGATGATGAAACTCATCCGCACCCAGGGACGAGGCGCACAATCCGCCGCAGCCACGCTCGCCGCGCTGGAACGGCGCAGCAGCGCCGCGCTCGATGCTGTGCTCCCTACCGTGCGCCGCATCGTCGCCGATGTGCGCAAGCGTGGTGACCGCGCGCTGCTCCGCTATGCCGCGCAATTGGACGGCCTCACTAGCTCTAACGCCGTGCGCGTCACGAAAGAAGAGATGGCCGCCGCGTGGAAATCACTCGACCCGTCGCTGCGCGACGCTCTTTCCACCGCCGCCGCACAGATTCGCAAATTCGCCAAACGTCAACTCCCCTCCTCGTGGAATGATTCGTCGTTCCCTGGCCTCACCACCGGTCAGCTTGTCCGTCCGCTCGGTTCCGTCGGCTGTTATGTTCCCAGCGGCCGTCATC
>JASHVE010000598.1 GCA_030039675.1 Acidobacteriaceae bacterium
CGCAGCCCGGCCTTCTCGGTCACATCGGTAAAGGTGCCGTCGCGATTGTTGCGATAGAGACGATTCCAGTATTCCGGTCCAGTCTTAACGAGCGACGGGAGCGCTGCTCCATTCACGCAATAGAGGTCAGGCCATCCATCGCCGTCATAATCAATTACGGCTAGCCCGCCCGCCATGGCCTCCGTCTGGTACTTATGACCCGTGGCCCCGTTGCCTAGAACAAAATCCAACCCGCTTGCACTTGCACCATTCAATAGTCGGATCGGGCAGACATCCGCTGCCGGAACCTGCCGCGCCAGCGCCGGAGAAACGAACAGTCCCGCCGCACCGCGCATGAATTCCCGGCGGTTTACTCTCATTAAGGATCCTTTTCTCCTGAATCGCAGTTGGGGTGCCGTCTACCGCGTATTTGCGGCAAAGGTCACCATATCTCTTACCTTCGAGTTCACATCCTGCTTCTCTTTTTCATTCGCCGCCTGAAAGAGCGCGAGTTCGTGCTTTCGACCGGCAGGGTCATTCAGATGCCCATAGGCAGCGGCGAGCTGATAGTGGGCTGAGGCGAAATCGGGCCGCAAGGCGATGGACTCTTCCAACGCACGGGCGCACCGCGGCCAATCTGCTCGTTCCGCATATATAAGCCCGAGTTCATACCAGGCGTTTGACCCTTTCGGATTCGCTGTTGTCGCGCGAACGAGCCACTTTTGTGCGCGGTCGAGGTCCTCCGCCGCATGCGGGCGATCGAGGATACGAGTCGCCGCGTAGACATCCGCAGCCACATTATCCGTACGCCGGGTGGCAACATCTTCAAGCGTCACGCAGGCTGTATTGTCTGCGGGGAGTTCGCCGCATGTGCGACCGAGCATATCCGCGTACTTGGTATTGTCCGGATTCGCCTGCAAGAGCCCCGCAAACTGCGCTGCCGCTTGCGGAAACTCCTTGGCGCCATAGAGCGCTACTCCCAGCTCCAGCTTCAGGCGACCGCTCTCCGGATAGCGGGAGACTCCGTACGCCGCGATCTTTCTTGCGTCCTCCCATGCCCAGTGCCGCAGGTACTCCGCGCATAGCGCCTCGATGTTGTCCTCGCTGGGATTCTCTGTGGCCGCTTTGCGGAAGTGCTCGGCCGCCGATAAGAAATGCCCGAGCGTCTCCTCGACATCTCCGGCGAGCGACTCCGCCTCATCGGACATTTCTCCCTCCGGAATCTGCGCCAGAGCCTTCTCCGCCTGCGCTGTGCGGCCAAGCTGACTGAGCGCGACGGCCCAGTTGTAGAGAATGTCCGCATTGGCTGGTTCCAGCCGTGCGGCCTGCGCGAAAGCTGGAGCGGCATCCGCTGCATCCTGCGAGAGCATGTAAGCCTGCCCAAGGCTTGAGAACGTCGCTCCGCTGCTTGGGTCGAGAGTGGCCGCGATCTTCAATTCCGCCGTGGCCTGCCTGGGCCGGTCGAGCTTGAGCAACGCGGCGCCCAGGTTCGCGCGATTGACCGCCGATGCGGGTTCGCTCCTGCAGGCCTGCTCGAAATATGGAAGCGCCCGCTCCAGTTTGCCGCCGCCGGCATAGAGCAGTCCGAGCGCCTCGTTGACCTCTCCGTTTGCCGGGTACCGTGCAATCAGCCCGCGCAGGTCCATCTCCGCCTGCTGCATTTGCCCAGCATCCATTGCGGCGACAGCTTGATTGAACGCGCTCCGGTCCGCAGGCGACATCGCAGCCTGCCCTCGCACTCCATCAGCAAGAACCGGGCTGGCCGCTGCGGTCATGAGCAGCCACAGCACGATCGTGGTTCCGGGGAGAATGCCCATTCCCGGCCGAGACACGATACGCCGGAGCCCAGCGAAGAGTTCCGGCGCATCGATGCTATACGACTTGGTTCCGCGCACCACTCAGAAATAGTACTTCAGAGCCAACTGCAGGAAGCGCGAGTTCGGTGTGAATTGCCCCATGTTGTGCGTACTGGTGATCTGCCCGCCATTGGAGTTGACGCCATTGCCCGGAGTGTTGAATGCAGGGCTATTGAAAAGGTTGAACACATCGGCGCGGAAGTCCAGATGCTCCTCGCGAAACGTCGGGAAGCTCTTGAACAGGGACATGTTGATGCGGTTGTATCCCGGTCCATACAGCTGATTCCGCGCGGGTCCAAGGTAGGGGAGCACTTCCGCAGGCGATGTGAGGGGCGTTCCCACCGGGTTCGACGCCGTTTGCGTGTTGGGGATATTGCTGCCCGGCAGCGGATTGGAAAACGCGCAAGGGTTATACCAGTGCGTGATGTTGCGCGTGCTGCCGGCGCACGAGATGCTGGGATTGGTCGAATTGGGCGATCCGCCCGCGGCATAGGGGCTGCTGGTGACGTAGGCGCGCCGGGTATTTGCCCCGTTCGCGCCGCTGTTATTCGGCCCGGTCGAGAAAGGAAGACCGGTTTCGGTGGTAAAGACCAGGTCGGTCGACCAGCCGCCAATCAGCTCATTCGCGATCCCACCTTGATTGAGGTATTTCTTTCCACTGCCAAAGGGAAGGTCGTACTGCCCGTTGAGCGATACGCGCTGGCGTATATCCCAGTCGGAGTTCGCATACTCGATGCCCATGGGCAGATTGAGCGGCATCCTGTACAGGCCCGCTCCGCCGTCCAGTGGCGTCTCCGTATCATCGAAGGCGTGCCCCCAGGTATAGTCTGCTGTGAACGACAGGCCGTTCGTATACCGCTTCTGCAGCGTCGTCTGCAGCGAGTTGTAGGAGCTGACACCCTCGTGGTTGTCGAACTGCGATCCGCTAAAGTCGGGGAATGGCCGATCGAAGTTCGCGTTGTCGCTCGGTCCCACAAGGCCTGCCGGGGCGTTCTGGTCAGGGAATCCCTCAATATGACGCGAGTTGTTCCCGACGTATCCAATCGTCCAGCTCATGCTGTTCGAGAACGCCCACTGGACTGAAAGGTTCCATTGCTGGGTATAGGGCGTTTTGTACTGCGACTGCGCGCCAACCAGGCTGGGCGTCGACGGGCTCGGATCCTGGGCCAGTCCGTTGTTCCAGCCTGGCTGCGTGGAGAAGCCCTGCGCAAGGTTGACGCCGTAGGCCTGTCCGATACTCTGGCAGTTGTTCGAGTTGAGCACACATGCCGGCCTGCGGAAAGTGACCGTGTATTGGAATGGATAGTTGTAGCCGATGTTCGGTGCGCCGCCAATGCTTTCGAGGCCGCCGAAAAAGAGGCCGAAGCCGCCGCGCACGACGAGCTTATTCGTAAAGGAGTAATCGAAGCCGACCCTCGGCGCGAACTGCGTGTATTGGGGCTGCACCAGGGAGCGATTTCCCGTGTACTCCAGGTTCATATGATCCTTGGACAGCAGACTGAGGAAACCCGGCGCCAGATAGGTGTTTTTCTGGCTGTTGACGAGCACATAATTTGCTGTGCCCGCTCCGGGTGCGATGGACGTGGGATACCACAGCGCCTGGTGATCGTGCCGTTCCTCGTTGGGTTGAAAGTTCTCGTACCGGAGACCGAGATTCAGCGTGAGTCTGGGGATGATTCGCCACTGGTCCTGCACATAGCCGGCGCGGTACCAGCGAACATTGTCGATGTTGAAGAACGCGGTCAACTCGGCATTGTCGATCGAGCCGGGCGTTGTTCCCGCAGCTGCCCCCGGAGGAGCGTCGTTGTCGGCTAGAAAGTCCGCGGCGCCGAAACCCGTGTTGCTTACACCCGGCGCGCCGGTGTAGAAGCCGCTGAAGTCGTAGTAGCCATGCGGAGCGATGGGAGCCGTGGTGGCCACGCGGACGTGCTGAAAGTCCACTCCCATCTTGATGGTGTGTTTGCCCTTGACCTTGGTTACGTTGTCGAGGAACTGAAAGACGTTTTCGTATTCGATCGCGGGATACCATTGCGGGCCGCCAATGCCGCTGAGTCCGCTGATCGCCGTATTCGGCAGTCCTCCGTTCCCTAGTGAATAGGGAATGCCGCCCAGACCCTCCTGTGCCGAAACATTCATGTTGGCGCTCAATGGGACCCATTGCGGATGACCCCAGTTGTATCCGAAACGGAATTCGTTAATGAGATTCGGGTTGAAGATGTGCGTGTAGCTGAACGCGTAGTTCTCGCCCATATTCACGTTGGAGCCGTCGCTGCCGTAGCCGCCTCCGTCGAGAATTGTGCCGAGCGGCGGCTGGTACGTGCCCCGCTCGTTGTAATAGCTCATCCGGAAAAAGCTCTGGTCTTTCGGGGTCGGGTTCCAGTCGATGCGCCCATCCCATGAGACGGAGTTGTCGCCGGTGCTGGTGTTGACGACGTAGTTGTTGTACGTCTGGCCGGTGGAACCAGTGTTCGGCTGCGGGTAGAGATTGAGGATGTTCTGCGCCACTTTGTCGATCGCACCGGGGCAAAAGGCCTGTGTGACACCGGGGGTGTTGTCGCCGCAGGGCGCTCCCAGCGGTGTGGCTCCTCCCGAGCCTGGCTGGTAAAGCGTGGTCACGTGACCGTTGAGTGTGGGATTGGAGCTCAATAACTCGCTGAAGTCGCCGGTCCGCATCAGTGCTGTCGGCACGGTGTATGTACCGGTGGTAGGAGATACGATGCGAAGGACCTCCACATCGCCGAACCAGAAAAGCTTGTTTTTGAAGAAGGGACCGCCGATCGTCGCGCCAAACTGGTTCTGGTGGTATGCAGGCTGGCTTTGCGGCACGCGGTTGAAAAAGTCGCGGGCGACGCCGAGATCGGTATTTCGGACATACTCCCAAAGGTCGCCATGGAGTGTATTGGTGCCGCTCTTGATGGCAGCGTTGATCACTGCGCCCGCCGAGTGCCCGAACTCCGCATCATAGTCGCTGGTTTGAACCTTGAATTCCGCCAGCGCGTCCGGCGGAGGTTTGACCACATAGCTCGCGCCGTTCAGGAAGTCCACTTGATTGCTGTTGTTGTCTACGCCGTCGAGAATGAAGTTGTTTTGCTCCGCGCGCAGGCCGTTGGCGTTGAAGTCGCCACGACCCTGGCCGCGCGAGCCATTGGCTTCGGTTACGCCGGCAGCCAACTGTGCGATGAACACGTAATTGCGCAACGCCAGCGGGGTATCATTGATCACTTGGGAGCTGACGACCTGGCCGGTCGAGGCATCTTCCCGTTGCAGCACTTCCGCCGCCCCGCTCTCCACGGTCACGGTTTCGGTCACGTTGCCTGCGCGCAGTTGCATATCGACGGTAAGGCTCTGGTTGACGTTGAGCGTCAAACCTGTCTCGGTAATCTTCTGGAAGCCTGGCGCTTCGGCAATCACCGTATAGCGCCCAATCTTGAGGGGAGAAAATACGTAGATGCCGACGTGATTGCTAACGGTACGCAGCGTCAGGCCAGTATCGATCGCTTGCAGGGTAACCTGCGCTCCCGGGACTACGGCCCCCGAGGGGTCTGTGATCGTTCCCGTGATTGTGCCCTGATCCACTTGCGCGAGCGCGGGATGGCCGGCGAGCACTAGCATCGCGACTATCGCGGCGCCCCATAAAACGACATGGAGAGCCTTTGCGTACTTGAACCTCCGAGACATAGATCTTCTCCTTTTTGGTAACTGTGATGGATGTGGGTGATGGAGAGATTTTGGGGACCATCGACTCATCCGGCTCGCGCGCGGCCTCATAGCAACCTGACTCCTGTCTTGCAGTTTCTGGATTAACCGCGGCTGCTCAGGACATAAAGGCTGTTGGTTCACAGCCAGTTATGCTTGCAATGAAGACATCGCACCGAAATGGATTCCGTGCATCAATACCGCTTTGGCTCAGTTCGTCAGGGTTAGTGTCCAATGTTCATTCGTCGCGCCCGAAACATCCCGCCATT
>JASHVE010000599.1 GCA_030039675.1 Acidobacteriaceae bacterium
GCGTCACACAAACTGTTCACGATCAACGAATCACTGTCCACGGTTTTTCCGGCTGCAGTGGAACGATGACAACATCGGGACTCGCAAGCCATACAAGGATTGAAGCAATGTCGCGTATTGGAAAGAAGCCGATCCCGCTCCCCAGCGGCGTGAAGTACAAGGTTGACGGCAACACCGTTCTCGTCGAAGGGCCCAAGGGCAAGGTGTCGGCGATGATCGCCGAGGGCATCACGCTGAAAACTGCCGACGGCCACTTGCTCGTCGAGCGGTCGGGCGACGACAAGGCTGCAGTGCACGGCCTCACCCGCGCGCTGGTGCACAACGCCGTGCATGGCGTGACCAAGGGTTGGACCAAGGAGCTGGACATCGTCGGTATTGGTTACCGCGCCGAGATGAAGGGCAAGGGCACGGTGGTTTTCACGCTGGGTTATTCACACCCGATCGAGTTTCCGCTGCCCACAGGCGTGGAGTGTGCGATCGATCCTAAGCAGACGCACCTGACGGTGAGCGGCATCGATCGGCAGAAGGTGGGCCAGGTGGCCGCCGATATGCGCTCGCTGCGCAAGCCGGATCCGTACAAGAACAAGGGCGTCCGCTATACCGACGAGCGGCTGAAGAAGAAGGCCGGCAAGACGGGAGCGAAGTAAAGACAGCTTTCAGCCGTCAGCTCTCAGCTTTTTCGTGCTGAGTTGATGAGAGCGGCTGAGGCGAGATGGGCTGAAAGCTGACGGCTGACAGCTGAGAGCTGGAAAATCCGAACGGCGCCGCGAGGCGGCTCCGCTGATAGGTGAGAGACGAAGATGATTACGCAGACCAAGAGAAACGAAATCCGCAAGCGCATTCACACGCGCATCCGCGAAAAGCTTTCGGGCACCACGGAACGGCCGCGCCTGAACGTGTACCGCTCGCTGAACCACATCTACGCGCAGGTGATCGACGATCAGAAGGGCGAGACGCTGGCCTCGGCCTCCACGCTGCAGTTGAAGCTGAAGACCGGCGGCAATGTGGCGGCGGCGAAAGAGATCGGCAAGGCTGTCGCAGAGAAGGCCGTTGCTCAAGGCATCAAGCGGGTGGTCTTCGACCGCGGAGGCTATCTTTATCACGGGCGCATCAAGGCGTTGGCCGATGCCGCGCGCGAAGCAGGATTAGAATTCTAGCTCTCCGCTGTCAGCCGTCAGCTTTCAGCTTGTCCTGCTTGATTGGACAATCTGGAGTAAGCGGAAAAGGGCTGATAGCTGGAAGCTGAAAGCTGGGAAAAACAATGACGACAGTAAAGAAGAAACTCGATGCCAACCAGTTCAACCTGAAGGATCAGGTGGTGGCCATCAATCGCGTCACCAAGGTTGTGAAGGGCGGCAAGAACATGTCGTTCGCGGCGCTGGTGGTGGTGGGCGATGCCGCTTCGGGCGTGGTGGGCTACGGTTCGGGCAAGGCCAAGGAAGTTCCCCAGGCGATCCGCAAGGGGATCGAGTCGGCCAAGAAGAACCTCGTCAAGGTGAACCTGACCGAGACGACCATCCCGCACCAGGTGCTGGGCCGCTTCGGCTCGGGCCAGGTACTGCTGAAGCCGGCGCCGGAAGGCACGGGCGTGATCGCCGGCGGCGCAGTGCGTGCGGTGATGACATCGGCCGGCGTGCAGAACGTGCTCACCAAGAGCATCGGCTCGCCCAATCCGCACAACGTCATCAAGGCGACCTTCGATGCGCTGGTGCAGCTGCGCGACCGGGCTGAAGTGGCTACGACCCGCGGCAAGCAGGTGGAGGAACTCTGATGGCGACGCCGAAGAAAAGTACCCCAGCTGCGGGGACCGTGAAGAAGATTCGCATCCAGTACTACCGCTCGGCCATTGCCACGCCGGTCAAGCATAAGCTGGTGATCAAGGGCCTTGGTTTTACGCGGCTTAATCAGATCATCGAGCGCGTGGACAATGAGTCGGTACGCGGCATGGTAAAGACGGTGCCGCATCTGGTGAGAATTCTGGAAAGCTAGTTTAGAGTTCGAAGTTCGCAGTTCACAGTTGGCTACTCAAGCTTTGTCCGTCTTTCAACCGTGAACTAAGAACTGCGAGCTATGAACTGAGAACGACGCGAGTCGGGGCTGCCTGGACGGCCGGTCCTGGCGCTATTAGCGAGGAAAATCATGGCAAAGAATCTATCGAATCTGCGCGCGCCCAAGAAGGCCAACACCGGGCGCAAGCGCGTGGGCCGGGGTATGGGATCCGGCATGGGCAAGACTTCGACCCGCGGCCACAAGGGCCAGGGATCGCGCTCCGGTTCGAGCCTGATGCGCGGCTTTGAAGGCGGCCAGATGCCGCTCCATCGCCGTTTGCCGAAGCGCGGCTTCACCAACATCTTTCGTACCGAGTACACCATCGTGAACCTCGACCGGATTGCCGAGCTTGGCGTGACCGAGATTGGTCTGGACGACTACCGCAAGCTGGGCCTCGTATCAAGCAAGAAGGCGCTGATCAAGATCCTCGGCTCCGGCGACCTGAGCAAGGCGATAACGATCCATGCGCACAAGTTTTCCAAGTCCGCGGCCGAAAAGATTGAAAAGGCCGGCGGCAAGGCCGTTGTAGCGGGGGCGCCGGCAGCGGCTTAAGTTCGTGCTGTCCCACCCTTGCCGCAAAAACCGGGACGCGGCAAGGATGGGGCACCCAGTGCATCACTCAATGTGGGGCACCCAAGGTTCTGGTTTTTGAACGATCATCTGCCCAGGTTTCGGTTTTCCGGTTCCTGGGCACACATATATTGGCAGTGTGACGGCCCTCACTGGCGGCATTTTCCGGGTCTCTGTACTCTGATGCCAATCGGGAGTTGCCGTAAGATGGAAGGTACGATTTCCTCGGCGGAAAGCCGCCTGAAGCGGATAAGCAACCATGCTTGAGAAGTTTCTCAATATCTTTCGGATTCCCGACCTGCGCAAGCGCGTGCTGTTCACCATGGGCATTCTCGCCGTCTATCGCCTGGGTGCATTTATCCCCACGCCGGGTGTAGACACGGGCAAGCTGGCCCTGCTTTTCAACTCACAGAATGGGTCGGCGCTGGGCCTGATGGACCTGTTCGGCGGCGGCAACCTGCGGCGCATGACCATCTTTGCGCTGGGCATCATGCCCTACATCACCGCCTCGATCATTTTTCAGCTTTTGACCGTGGTCTATGAGCCGCTGGCGCGCATCCAGAAAGAAGGCGAACTGGGCCGCCGGAAGATCACGCAGTGGACGCGCTATCTCACCGTGATTCTGGGCGTGTTACAGTCCATCGGCATCGCCGCCATTCTCACCAAGCAAGGCCTCGTGCTGGCTCCCGGTATGAGCTTCATCCTGATGACCGTCCTCACGCTCACCGCCGGCACAACCTTCATCATGTGGCTGGGCGAGCAGATCACCGATCGCGGCATCGGCAACGGCATGAGCCTGCTTATCTTCGCAGGCATCGTCGCCGGGCTGCCGCGCGGCGTGGGCGACTTGGTGCAGAAGGTGCAGACCGATGCCTGGGGCACGATGTCCCTCCTGGTCGTGCTGCTGCTCCTCGTGGGCATGCTTGCCGTTGTGGCTTTTATCGTGTACGTCGAGCGCGCCGAGCGGCGTATTCCCATTCAGAGCGCGCGGCGCATCGTGGGCCGGCGCATGATGGGCGGCCAGTCGAGCCACCTGCCGCTCAAGGTGAACTCGGGCGGTGTGATGCCCATCATCTTTGCCAGCTCCATTCTTTCCGCTCCCCTGCTCTTCGGGCAGGTGCAGTGGGTGCAGAACTCCAAGTTGCTGCAACCCATCATGCAGGCGCTTACGCCCGGCTATCCATGGTATGAGCTCCTGAACATCCTCGGCATCATCTTCTTCGCCTATTTTTACGTTTCGATCATCATGAAGCCGGACGATATCGCGGACAATTTCCGCAAGTCGGGATCGTTCATTCCAGGCATCCGTCCGGGCAAACGCACCTCAGACTTTATCAACGACATTCTCACCCGCATTACGCTGGTGGGCGCGCTTTATCTGATTTTGGTGCAGCTGGTGCCGACCTTCCTCATCTCCGGCATCCGCTTCGACAAGATCTGGCTCATTGGCCGGGTATTTGAGAACCTGCCGAACTGGGCGATTCACGGTATGGGGGTCACGTTCTACTTTGGCGG
>JASHVE010000600.1 GCA_030039675.1 Acidobacteriaceae bacterium
ATGAAAGGTGGCATTTTCTTGAGGAAAATGCCACTCAATCTCAGTGGTTCCGGGATATAGCAACTCTGAAACCGGTGTAGCAGTTCCCCCAATTCCCGCATCCGGTGCATCGCTGCGCATCGGATGCTTTTTTTTTACGATCTACCCGAGCGAAATCATGAATCCTGGTAACCGGAGCTCTGCGCGTATCCTGACCATGAAACAGAAAACGGCAATGCCACTCTTCCTTCGCGCCATCTTCCACGTCAGCTTTCTGTGCATGCTTTGCGTCGCGGCTGGTACGGGAATCGCTCAAGAGTCCGCGGGTTCCGATCCACCGGTCACGGAGATGGTTCTCGAAGGCACGGTGCGCGGCGCGCAGAATCAGAGCTATGTGCAGGTCCCGTTTCACGTGCCGGCGGGAACGGAGCGCGTGACCATCACTTTCGATTACACGGAGAAAGAACAGCATACGAACCTCGATCTCGGCATGCTCGATCCGGCCGGGCTGCGCTGCTGGAGCGGCGGCAACAAGTCGATGCTCACGGTGGGCCTTTCGGACGCAACGCCGTCCTGCCTGCCCGGCGCGATTCCCGCGGGTGAGTGGAATGTGCTGATCGGCGTGCCGAACATTCGCCCGAATGTCGAATCGCACTACACGATTCATGTGTATCTCTCGAAGACAGGCGCGGTGGCGCAGCAGCCGGCTCTGCTGCGCGAGCCGCTGCGCACAGGGCCAGGCTCTCACCCCACGGACGAAAGTCAGTCCGTGGGGACCCCGGGGTGGTTCCGTGGCGATCTGCACATGCACACGGCGCACAGCGACGGCCAGTGCCCGAGCCAGACAGGCAAGATGGTTCCCTGCCCGGTGTTCTTTACTGTCGATGCGGCGGCGCGGCGCGGGCTCGATTTCATCGCCATCACCGATCACAACGCTACTTCGCAATACGACGCGATGCGCGAGCTGCAGCCCTACTTCGACAAGTTGCTGCTAATTCCGGGACGCGAGATCACGACGTTTCAGGGGCACATCAATTTTCTGGGCACGACGGACTTTGTCGACTTCCGGCTTGCGGCGGGCAATGTCCCTGACATCAATACGCTGCTGGGCAATGCGGACGCGCTGGGCGGGATCACTTCGATCAACCATCCCACTGCACCCAGCGGCGAAATCTGCCTGGGCTGCGGATGGACGCCCGCGACGAAGGTTGATATGCACCTGCTCACGGCCGTTGAGGCGGTGAACGGCGGCAGCGAATTGCACGGCATTTCAGGCATTCCCTTCTGGGACAAAGAACTCAATCAGGGCTGCAGATTGACGGGGATCGGCGGGAGCGACAATCATCGGCCGATGGAGCCACTCGATCACATGAGCTCGATTGGGATGCCGACGACGGTGGTCTACGCGAGCGAGCTTTCGACGCCCGCGATTCTCGATGGGATTCGCGCAGGGCATGTGTTCATCGATGTCGAAGGAACGCGCGACAGGATGCTGGAATTCACGGCGAGCATAAAGGGCGCGCAGGCAGAGGCTGGTGATGCGATCCGTGCGAACAACGGCGCGGACATGCGATTGCAACTGCACGTGACTCATGCGGCCGGCGGAAAGATCCGGTGGATCGAAGACGGCAAGGAAGTATCTCCTGCCGGCAGCGCAGAGATTGTGTCGGACGACCAGAAGTTTTCTCTGGCCTGGACGAGCGATGGCCGCCGGCACTGGTTTCGCGCCGAGGTGACCGGCGCGGATGGAAAGCTGTGGCTGGTGGGCAATCCTGTCTATATCAATTGGGATCGTGAGAATCAGTGCGCGGCGCATTGAGAAGTGCATGGCGATTTCGGGTCGCTTCTCGCGATAGCAGAACAAATACAGAATGGTGACAATTTGCAAACAAGCCAGCTGCGAAGTCCCACTAGGATGAGGTGCCAGGGAGTAAGGCGCCATGGGGACAAAGAAGGCTTTGGTATGCGGCGCAGGCGGGTTCATCGGCAGCCATATGGTCCGGCGCTTGCGCGCCGAGGGCTACCGGGTGCGCGGAGTAGACCTCAAGCATCCTGAATTCAGCCCCTCAGCCGCGCACGAGTTTGTGATCGCCGATCTGCGTCTGCGCGAAAGCTGGGATGCTCTTCTCGACGAGGGAACGGATGAGGTATACCAGTTTGCCGCGGATATGGGCGGCGCGGGGTACATCTTCACGGGCGAGAACGATGCGCGTGTGATGCAGAACTCAGCGATGATCAACCTGCAGGCGGCGGAGTTTGCCGTGCTGCGCGGTGTGCAGAAGATCTTCTACTCCTCATCGGCGTGCATTTATCCGGCCTACAACCAGGAAGACCCGGATCATCCCAACTGCTCTGAAGAGAGCGCGTATCCCGCCGCGCCGGACAGCGAATACGGCTGGGAGAAGCTCTTCAGCGAGCGGCTCTACCTGGCGTTCGCACGCAACTACGGGCTCAACGTGCGCATAGCCCGCTTTCACAACATCTTCGGCCCTGAAGGCACGTGGCGCGGCGGCAAGGAGAAGGCTCCCGCCGCGCTGATCCGCAAGATCGCCGAACAGGAAGACGGCGGCACGATCGAGGTGTGGGGCGACGGGCAGCAGACGCGTTCATTTCTCTACATCGACGAGTGCATTGAAGCGGTGCGCCGGCTGATGGAGGGCTCGTTCGCGGGACCAGTGAATATCGGCTCGGAAGAGATGGTCACCATTGACGAGATGGCCGGAATGATCATGAAGATCGCAGACAAGAGAATGACGATCCGGCATATTCCCGGGCCGACCGGTGTGCGCGGCAGAAACTCAGATAACCGGCTGCTGCGCGCACAACTCGGTTGGGAGCCAACGCAAAGTCTTTTTGAGGGACTGGCGAAGACGTATAAGTGGATCGAGGCGCAGGCGAACGCCGCACGGTGGAATATATCAGCTCCTGCAGCCGAAGAAGTTGCGATCGCCGCACGCTGACGGCGCCGTCGTTTAGTGCGGCGGTTCGTAGGGCTCGACGCGCAGGAAGTTGCTGAGGATGTTGCGCTCCTCGGGCGAGAACTGGCCCTGGAATCGAGCTGAGTTGAGCACTGTGTCGCGCTGGTCGGGCGGCACGGAACGCAGATCCTGAAAAGCGCGCTTCATCACCTGCTGCCGATCCGCAGGCAGTGTGGCGAAGCTGCGGCTGGCTGCATTGAGATTCATGCGTTCCTGGGGTGTGAGCCGTTCCAGCATCTCATTGCGTGCCAGACGGCGCTCGCGCTGCTGCTCCGGCATCTGGTCCACATGGTGCAGTTGCTGCATCAGCCGCTGCTGCTGGCCGGGGGGCAGGCGGTTGAAGTTGGGGTCGTTACGCAGCAGGCGCTCCTGATCCTGCACAGGAAGGCCCTGATGCTGGTTGAGCCACGACTGCAGATGACCCTGGGGCGCGTAACCGGGATAAGCATTGTTGCCCGGACGGGCAGCGCCGGGGTAGGCTGGCCGGACATTGGCGTTGGGATAGGCGCCGGCACCGGGACGGGCTCCCTCTGGAGGACGCTGGCCCTGAAGCTGGTTTTGATGCTGGTTCTGATTCCGGCCCTGCTGCCGCTGTTGCCGGGCTTCCTGGCGTGCGGCGGCACGGGGATGGTTCTCAGCAAAGCGGGCGCGGACAGCGGCGAGACGCTGCCCGAGAGCCGACCCCCCGGACAGGCACAGGAACAAGACCGCTGCGCCCCAGATCGCTGGACGCATTCTTTCCGCGCTCGTATTCCTGTTCACAGTCGTTCCCCCGGCCTCCGGGCCGCAAAATCATCTACTCTTTCCTGCTCGTTCTTCAATCCCCGTTGTCGTTCGTGGAAAGGGCTTCCATCTGATCCAGCAGCTGGGCATTGGTGTCCAAAATCTGCAGGTCGTGGACCACGTACGCCTGGCCAGACGACTGAACAGGCTTATTCCAATCAGTGAGGTCCAGGTACGCTCCGCCACCCACCAACAGCAAAACCGTGAGCGCCATGGCCGCAAGCGGCCGGACGTGGATCCCTGGGCCGTAACTGATTCCAGCCTTCAACCGCGCGAACCTTCTGGCCAGCCAGCCAGCCGGCGCGGCCTCGCGCTCTTCGCGCAGCCGCGCCTGAAATCGAGTCAGAAAGTAGGGATTCGGCTCCGGAGCCTGCCACGTGTCCAACAGGTCCATGGTCGCCTTCAGCTCATCGAGCTCGCTGCTGCAACCGTCGCACTCTGCAACATGCGATTGAACCTTGGCAGACGCCGAATGCGGATCGAGCAGCAGATCAGCCAGCTTCGAATCCATTCCGGTGCAGTTTGTCTTCATCCGATTCATAGTCGCCCCACTCTCTGCCGGTTGAATCCGGCTTTTTCCACTCAAACAAAGTTCTTCAACTTATCGCGCAGGGTCTGATAGGCGCGAAAGAGCAGCGACTTGGTCGCCGACTCGCTGAGCTTGAGCACCTCTCCGATCTGCCGATAATCCATCCCCTGATATTTGTGCATCAACACTGCCATCCGCTGCCGCTCGGGCAGCGCCATCACGTGGCTGCGAATGGCGGCCATGCGTTCATCCCGCAATAGCCGCTGCTCCACGCTCGGCTCATCATCGGCCAGATCGGGAGTGGTGCCGGTCTCCTCATCCGGAGCGTCCAGATAAACCGTTTGCGCGGCCCGCTCATGCCGGGTATCGCGCGCGTGGTTCACGGCCAGGTTTGTCGCGATCCGGTAGAGCCATGTAGTGAACCTGGCTTCGGCCCGATAGCTGTCTCTGGCACGATAGACGCGCAGGAACACCTCCTGCGCCAGTTCTTCGGCAACCGACTGGTTGTGGACCATCCGGTAGAGGAAGTGAATCATCGGCCGGTGGTACTTTTCCACCAGGTAATTGAAGCTCGCTTCATCGCCTGCGGCAACGCGCAGCATTACAGCTGCGTCGCTGGCCGGATCCACATCTCCCCGCAGGCCCACGGCATTCGCCTGATTCATATCGAGCGCCGCGCCCGCTACCAGGGCCGGATTGTCCAGGACCATGGTCGCCATATCGTCAGGAACCCCGTCGCTTGGGGAAAGTTGCGCCGCGTGAATGGTTTCCGGAGCTGAATTTCGCTCACCTGCGCTTCCATTCAAGGGACGGTCCGGGCCGGAGCCGGACCGCGCTGATCGGGCCAGAAAAGAGAAAAAACTGAACGACTTCAAGCCGGGGCTATTTCCTGCGCCAGCCAGGATCGCCTGGCTGGCGATGGGCAGGCTGTCCCATCTGCTCTTACGCTGGAGGAAACGGCTCAGCGCCGACTCCAGCCGAGGAACGACCACATCCGCCTTGCGGGTTGATTTCTGTTTCCAGAACATGCCAAAGATGGTTCACGCGTGGCCGGGCCGTGCACCTGTCGCCAGGTTTGGCCGTAAAGCCCTGCTGGTGTTACTCTACCCTACAGGATGACCCTGCGGCGCGGTCTTTTCCTGTCAGCTTTTGCCGGGCGATGAGGTGCCGTGTTGGCGCTCGGGCAAGGATAGATTAAGCACTGTAGAATCAATAGAAACGATATATCGCTCCAGGGGAAATTTGAAGATTTCCCGGCGCGGGCGGTTAGCTCAGTTGGTTAGAGCGCTTCCTTCACACGGAAGAGGTCCGGGGTTCGAGTCCCTGACCGCCCACCATTTATTTTCAATCATTTAGCGGGTGATTTTCAGCTCCTCCCTGGCCGCCTCCAACCCAAGATCCAACCCCAAGATCTTCCTGGTTGACCATCGGCGTTATGTTGATGGCCTCCAGGAACTTGCCCTGTGCCTCGATCTGAGCAGAGTTGACACGGTGCGTGTAGATCGCCGTTGTCTCCGGCTTGGAGCGACTGAGCACGCTCTGGACAATCGGCAGATTCACGTCATTCGCAGCGAAGAACGTAGCCAGCGAGTGACGCAGATTGCGACCTTCAAAGCGACCTCGGCAGCCGGCCGGGATCACTCCAGCCTTCAGTGCCGCCGGACGAAGGTAGTCCTGCCCAGCCACACCTGCGGTTCTGGGTGTCCTGCCCCTGGTCTTGTTCGAGGCAGATACCCAGTCCGAGTCGTGACTGTGGCGAGACTCCCGACGCCAGGCGTTGAGGGCCTGGCCGAGCGCGGGACGAACGCGGGATGCGTCATGCTGCCTTGGTTCTTGGCGGTGGTCTCTTTGCCTTTCGACCAGCTTACGTGGACGTTGATCTGCCTCTTCTGCGAGCCGACGTCTCAGCACCTGCTCACTCTGCGGTTCAACCGGAAAGGCAGTATAACGCCGGCAGATGATGACGCTTTCCATCCCTTGAGCCGCGTC
>JASHVE010000601.1 GCA_030039675.1 Acidobacteriaceae bacterium
GGAGGCTTCGGCGGAGGGCCGCGCCAGGCGCCGCAGGATTTTGACATCGGCGAAGAGGTGGTTTCGCCGACGCTCTGGGCGCGGGGTATTCACCATCTTGACGCGGTCGCGCTGACGCACGCGCACTCCGATCATATGGGTGGTCTGCCCGCCATTCTGCGCAACTTTCATCCCGCAGAGTTGTGGCTGGGCAACAATCCTCACTTCCCGGCCTACGATGCACTGCTTGCCGAGGCAGCCAGTCTTAATGTCCACATGCGGACGCTGCGCGCGTCCGATGCGTTCGCGTTCGGCCTTGCGCAAGTGCACGTTCTGGCGCCGTTTCGCAATTATCAGCCTGGTCCCGATCCTTCTAACAACGACTCACTCGTGCTGCATGTAGCGTACGGTGCAAGCTCTGTGCTTTTGGAAGGCGACGCGGAAGCGCCGATTGAACAGGCGATGTTGGCGGAACCCGGGCTTGAGAGCACGCTGCTCAAGGTCGGCCATCACGGCAGCATCACGTCCACTCGCCCTGCGTTCCTGGCGCGCGTGGCTCCGCAATGGGCCGTCGTCTCCTGCGGGTTGCACAACCGCTACGGCCACCCGCGGCAAGAGGTGCTTGCCGAACTGCAAGCAGCGCACGTCCGTACGCTGCGGACGGACATCAACGGCGTTGCGTGCTTTGTCCTCGATGGCAGATCGGCGGTACCGGATTTTGCCTGCTCTGCTCCCTAAACTGCCCGCGCTGCATGGATGGCCAGCAATGTCTCAAGCAGTGGCCGCAGCAGCTTCAAGTCCAGCGCGTTGGCTCCGTCCGACTTGGCGTTGGCTGGATCGTCGTGGACTTCGAGAAAGATTCCGTCGACACCGGCACCTACCGCCGCTCGCGCAAGCAACGGGATAAACTCCGGCTGGCCGCCGCTCACGCCGTTGGCCGCTGACGGCTGCTGCACGGAGTGGGTGCCGTCAAAGACGACCGGCGCAAGATTACGCATGATCGCCAGCGAGCGGAAATCAACCACCAGCGTGTTGTAGCCAAAGCTCGATCCACGCTCGGTAAGAAACACACGCTCGTTGCCGGTGGAGCGGACCTTTTCGACGGGATGGCTCATGTCCCAGGGTGCGACGAACTGGCCTTTTTTGATGTTGACGGCGCGGCCGGTTTTGCCTGCGGCGACGAGCAGATCGGTCTGCCGGCAGAGAAAGGCGGGAATCTGCAGAACGTCGACGGCTTCGGCGGCGATCTCGCAATGGCTCGGCTCGTGAACGTCGGTCAGCACCGGAAGACCGGTGTCTCGGGCCACAGCGCCCAGGATGCGCACGCCCTCACCGAGGCCGGGACCGCGAAAGCTCTTCACACTGGTGCGATTGGCCTTGTCGTAACTGGCTTTGAAGATGTAGGAAACGCCCAGGTCGGATGCAATCCGCTGAATGGCGCCGGCCATTTTGCGCGCATGAGATTCACTCTCAATGACGCAGGGCCCTGCAATGAGAAAGAGCCGGCCCGCACCAACCTGGACCGGCCCGATTTCAAACGAGTTGCTCACAACAGCGATTCTATCTGTCCCACCTTCCCGTGAACTATGTTTAACCCATCTGGCTCCGCGTCCACTCCCACAAAGCCCGGTCGAGCGTGCGCAGCGGGGTGGGCGCCGGCAGGTTGCTTTGCGGTTGCACAACGTTGCTCTCCGCCAGCCGTTTGCAGAAGGCCACATACTCTTCGTAAAAACGGATGTCGTGCCGCGCGTGCCCCAGCGCTTCCAGAGTGCGGAAATCCAATACCGTATACCGTTCGGGGTAGATTGCCGCCAGAATCGCCGAAGCCACCGGAATGTCGACTCCGTGAAGCTCCAGCAGCGCGTTCATCGCTTTTTCCGTAGAGACCTCAGGTTCTATTGCTATTGCCAAGGCTTGCCGGATCTTTTCACTACTGTTGCCGATAAGATATTGAACCGCGCGCTCTGACTTCCAGCGCACGATGGCTTCCAGATTCGCCAACGTTAGATCGCCATTGCGGATCGATGCGCCAGCTTCAAATGCAGCCTGCTCAAGCTCGTGCTCCTTTGCTCCAGCTTTTTGCCAGTACCGTTCTGCCAGCTCCTGAAGCTCGGATTCCGCGGGCTGAAGCTGAAAATAGGCCACCATTTCGTCTCCTCTCCTTCCTAGAAACTTACACACAATAGGCCCACCGGGAAATCGTTGTCAATAACCCGATTGAGGCCTCCGATGCTAAGATGCGCGCTCCGTGCCCTGGAGTGCACTTTACACGCAATGCCTTTGTTTTGAGCGAATTAAAGGTGAGATATGCCTCCGTAAAGAGGATGAAGGCTCCGCGGGGCCTCCCGTGGGCCGCGGGCTCAAGACAGAAGATGAGATTGGAGGGCTTTGTGCTCAAAAATTAATATCTCGGCAACTGCGAGGTGTCCCATCCTCCACCGACGGCTTTCACCAGCAAAACGCTCGCGTCCATGCGGCGGCGTTGGATATCGATGTCGTTGCGCTCATCGGCCAGGGCAATCGTCTGCGCTGTGATCACCTGAAGATAGCTGTCGACGCCGCCCTCATAGCGGTTCGTAAACAACTGCAGTGATTCCTGGGCGGAGGCTGTGGCCTGATGTTGCTGTTGGGCCTCGGCCTCGAGGATGCGCAGTGCGGCCAGATTGTCTTCGACTTCCTGGAAAGCATTCAGCGTGGTTTGCCGGTAAGTGGCAACCGTTCCGTCATAGTTGGCCTGTGCGCCCTCCACGGTAGCGCGACGCCGGCCGGCATCAAAGAGAGTTTCCGAGAGCTGAGGTCCGACGGCCCACAGCCGGCTCGGCCAGTTCAACCAGTTGGTCACGGTTGTGCCTTCGAAGCCGCCCGTCGCGCCGATCGAGAGCGTGGGGAAGTAAGCGGCGCGGGCGATGCCGATCTGCTCGTTGGCTTCCGCCATACGGCGTTCGCCCGCCGCGATGTCGGGACGGCGCTCAAGAAGCTGCGATGGCACGCCAACCGGAATCACCGGCAGGTTCAGCTTGACTTGAGTCGACGGCGGCAGACTGAACTGAGCCGGCGGCTTGCCGATCAGCACAGCGATGGCGTGCTCGTACTGGGCGCGCGCTACCGTGATGTCGGTATCCTGCACCTGGGCTCCGCCAAGCTGTGTCTGTGCCTGGGCGACATCTGACTTAGGAGCGGCCCCGCCTTCAAACCGATCTTGGGTGAGCTGCAGTGCGTCCGTATAGGCTTTCACGGTGTCGTCGAGCAGTTGTTTCTGGGCGTCGGCGCTGCGCAGCTCAAAGTAGTCGATTGCCAGCTCCGCGTGCAGGCTCAGGCCGGCAGTGGCAAGATCAGCGGCAGTTGCCTGCGTCTCTTCGCGAGATGCGTTGACGGTCCGGCGCACGCGCCCCCACAGATCCACTTCATAGGACAGATCGAAGGGCAGGGTGTAGTTGCCAGTACCGTCATTCGCCTGCGAGGGAGGAAAGTAGGGCGCGTTGGCAGAACTGCGTTCGTTGACTACACTGGGCGAAGTTGAGATGGTTGGCGCGAGAAAAGACTTGTTGTAGCGAATCATTGCGCGGGCCTGCCGCAGCCGCGCTTCATCCACCTTCAGATCCTGGTTGGAAGATGTAAGCTCATCCTCAAGTGCGTTGAGCTGCGGATCGCCGAAGATCTCCCACCACTTCCCGCGTATCATTTGATCGCCTGGCTGCGCGGTCTTCCAGCCATCGCTCTCCTGGAACGAGGTTGGCGCCTGTTCTTTGAATTCGGGAGCCGTAGGCGCGGATGGCTTCACGTATTTGGGTCCGACCATGCAGCCGGCCAGCAGCAGAGTCGCAGAACCCCCAAAAATAGATAGGAAGCGCGTCTTCATCGGGAGCCACCTGCATTTACTCGTACTGCGGTCCCGCTTGTGAGGGAATCCGATGGATTGACGATCACTTGATCGGCCGGCGTTAAGCCTGCAACCACTTCAACAGTCGATCCATAGTCGCGTCCAATGGTGATCGGCGCCAGCTCGGCGTGATCACCGCGGACCACGCCAACGCGCAACCCCTCTGAACGGAAGAGCAACGTATTGGCCGGGATCACCAGCGACTCTGCGGTGTGCCGCGCGCTAGGCGGGATTTTGAAGTGAACGAATACGTACGCGCCGGTCTTGATGTGGTCGCCGGGGTTATCGATATCGACTTCGACGTTCAGGGTGCGCGACGCAAGATTTATCGAGTCGGAGTTACGCACTATGGTGCCTTGAAACGTCTCGCCAGGAAACTCATCGAGCGTTAACGCAGCCTTCGCTCCATTCTGCGCTGCACTCTCGTCCACTTCGGGTAGAGCCACATAAACGCGCAGCTTGTTCACTGCAGCCATGTGAAACAGTTCCTGCGGCACCCCGCCCGCGCCGGCGTTAATCAACGCGCCGAT
>JASHVE010000602.1 GCA_030039675.1 Acidobacteriaceae bacterium
AGGCTATCGAGCGAACCGTTCAGCAACTGCGCGCTCTCCAGGCTCGCCTCATTCAGGTTGCGTGCGGCCTCAACATAGTTGTTTCCCACACCTGACCCGGGCATGACGTCGTGAAAATCATCGAAGAGAACTTTTTTCCATATCCCTTCGAATTGTTGGTTGGAGTATGGTGTCTTGAGCATCGAGAACGAAAGCGCCGAAAATTTTTCGGCATTTTCCAGTTGTTCTTCGTTATGACGTATCTCTTTTTTCGTCTCCGACTGGGTGGTATAGCAGCCGCGGTGATATTCAAGATAGAGTTCGTTGTCCCACGCAGGCAGTTTCAGTCCGTCATCGGCAATGGAGTGCTCAACGTCGTCAAAAAAGCTCCGCGCGGTACTGAACTCGGCTTTGGGAAATACAGTCGAGGGCTGCTCCAGGCGTACCGCTTCATCGACTTCTTCCCGGGTCGGGCCACCTCCATGATCGCCAACGCCATAAAGTTGCATAATCTCTGGGAAATGGGTCGCGGGCACGTACGTCGCAATATCATTGGCCAGTCCTACGGGCTCGGTAGTTCCGCTGTAGTCGTGCGGGAAGTACGTCAGCACTTTGCTCCCATCCGGTGATTGCCACCAGAAAAGCTTGTACGGAAAAACCGTAGTGTCATTCCATGACATCTTTTGCGTGACAAAGGAATCGAATCCAGACTTCCGATAAATCTGCGGGAGCTGCCAGCTGTAGCCAAAGGAATCCGGATTCCATCCGATATTCACGTCGACGCCAAATTGCTGTTCAAAGAACCGCTTGCCGACAAGGATCTGCCGGACCAGGGATTCACCATCCGGCATATTCAGGTCAGGCTCTACCCACATTCCTCCCACCAGTTCCCAGCGCCCCTCCTTCACGCGTTTCTGTATCTCTTTAAATTCATCCGGGTATTTATCGTGCAGCCACTGGAAGTCCTGCACACTCGACTGAGTGTACGTAAACCCGGGATATTCATCCATGAGCTGCAGCGCCGTTCGAAACGTATCCCGAACCACTTCGACGGTTTCGGTCCATGGCCAAAGCCATGCCATGTCAATATGCGAATTGCCCACGAAGCGCACCGTGAACTGCTTCATCCATGCATTGAGCGGCCGGAGATCCTGCTGGGCCACCGTCAGCGATTGAGTGAACGCGACTTGGTTGCCTTTGTCCAGCGCTGCAAAATCAATGTCCGCAACCGCTCGGTCGAGTTGCTTCTCGCGCTCAGCGCGGCCGTCGGGAAAACCGCTGATGACTGCCTCTGCGGTTTGTATCTCGCTTTTCAGAAACCCCGGGTCCGGCTGATTCGGATAATCCACCATGATGAGGGCGCCCAGGAACCGGCTCTGCTCCTGGTGGAAGGGAACGCGAATGGCGATATGGATGGTTTCCCCGCCGACCGCCCGGTCGGTGATCAAAACAGGATCGAGGGTACGGCCGTCGCCCTGCTCGACGAGACCGCCGTTCAGAAATACACGCCCGTCGCTGGAAAAATGTACCGCCAGACGCAGCCTGGCGCCGGCAATCGCTTTCCCGCCCACCGTAGACGGCACCTGAAAGGTGGCACGATACCATCCCTTCGTCGAAGTTGTGCCCGGCTCGTTGTGCGGATGACTGAGATAGTTCACCGTCACCTGCTGCCAGCCGCTCTCGTCCAGCGCCGGATCTTCGCCATGAGGAAGGTCGGCGTCGTGAAAAAGCCACTGGTGGATCGGCAGGAAGGTCATGGACTCCAGACGTGCCATCTGGGCCGGATACTTCTCGTGCCACTGGATCGCCGGATCCCCGAGGCGCTGTGCCATCGATCCTGCGCAGTAGCAGAAGAGAGCGATTGCCGAGAGATGCTGTTTAAGATCACGGATGCGCATTCAGATCCTTCCGCCCGGAAACGGGTCTAAGTTCTCTGGATGGCTGATTTTTGTGTGCCCGGCCTGACGCCTTCTGCTCATGGGGCACCGGGCAGCCGCACGACTCGCGAATGTGAAATGTGGTCGATAACACGACGTTCTGTCGCGAAAGCGGCTTCTTGCTCGCCATCCTGGTAAAGAGCAGCTCCGCCGCTCTCCGGCCCAGCTCGGCTGCGGGTTGTCGTACAACAGTCAGGCTCGGCGTAAGAATTTCCGCGAGCTGGAAATCATCGAAAGAGATCAGAGCGATATCGATACCGACACGTATCCCAAGCTGGCGCAGGATGCCCAGCACGGCCATCGTCGTGATCCCGTTCAGAGTTAGGATGGCCTGAATCCGGTTACGGCTGTGCTTCAGCAGGCTGCGGATCATGTCCGGATCCAGTTCGCTTTCGTTCTCCACCAGATACGTATCTTGCGCCAAGCCCGCGCGCTTCATCACGCTAACGTAGCCGGCGATTCGCTCGGAGCCTGTGTAGAGTTGTGGCCTTGCGCCAACCGCCAGAATGCGCCGGTAGCCATGGGAGAGCAGATGCTCAGTGGCCTCCCGCACGGCCTCGCGGTTGGTCACCGTAACGCTGTCGATGTCTGTATTGCTGAACGGACGGTCGAATGTAACCACCGGGATATTGGCGGAAACAGAGGGCTCCGCGGTATTTTGCCGCCCGTCGGCGGGAGCAATGATCAATCCGTCAACCTGGCGGCGAATGAGCGTCTCCAGTGCTTCTCTCTCGACTGCTTCGTTGCCCTCGGAACTTGTAATGACAACGACATGGCCGTTCTTCCTGGCTACCTCCTGCACTGCATGGACAGCTGACGCACTGAATGGGTCCGCCAAATTGGGCACCACCATCCCGATCGCCGCCGACTTGCCGCCCTTCAGGCTGCGCGCAAGCTCGTTCGGTCGATAGCCGATCCGGAACATAACGGAGCGCACGCGCTTGGCCGTAGCCGAGGCCAGCCCCGGCGCACCGTTCAATACCCGCGAGGCGGTCTTCAGCGAGACATTCGCTTCACGCGCTACGTCGACCAAGGTCGGATTGTTAGTCTTCCGCATAATTGATCCATCGGCCGATAGCGCAAAAGGCCGGCCCTCCGGTTGCGCCGTGTCGACGATACTTTTTTCCGATTTTCGACAATAACGCGGCCCTGCGCTGCATCCTCAAAAAATGACCCGAATAGACAACGTTGTCAGGGGCACAGCGACCAACCTATGCTGCGAACCAGTCGCGTGTCAACTGCTTCCTGACGGGCGCGTCAAATTCTCCTTGACAGTGAAAGATTAATAGTGGTAGCTTCCTCGTCGTTGCTGATGACAACGTTGTCTATTCCCCGAAAGGGAAAAACCATCCGAAGTCATTTTCGAAGCAACTCGATTTGATGGGGTTGTTTTTTTGCGCACCACCGGCGTGTGTTCATAAGGCGCCATTGCGATATCGACGTTGTTATGTCAGAAGGAAAACACGATCGGTAATTCAGGGCAATAGCAAACCGAAGGAAATCGATCATCTCGGTCCCACACGACGCCGTCGGATGCAACAACACACTTGGGGAGGTCTAGCTATGCCAAAGAGAATTTCAGTTTTTGTCCTGCTGCTGTGTCTGTCAGGATTCATTTGGGAACGACCCGCTGCCCGGGCACAGGCCGTAACCGCGACTCTGGTAGGAACGGTTACCGATAACACCGGCGCCATTGTTCCTGGCGCCACCGTAACCATTGTCGAGACTGCCACGGCCATCACCCGGTCCGGCACGTCCAACGGAAGCGGCAACTATACATTTCCCGATCTCACACCCGGCTACTACTCGGTGACGGTTACTGCTCCGCACTTTAAGAAAGAATCCCGGTCGGGTGTCGATGTGGCTGTGAATACCACCACCCGCGTCGATATTTCCCTTCAGCCGGGCAACGTGACAGAGACCGTGACGGTGACCGGCGCACCTCCGATTATGCAAACGGACCGCGCCGACGTCAGCGCGAATCTCGAAACCGAGACCCTGGCGAGCATGCCGATCTCGGTGAACCAGAATTTCCAATCTCTCCTCGAATTGGTTCCTGGGGTTGGCCCGGCTGCTTTCGAGCACTCGCAGTTCTTCAACGCCGCAAGTTCGATCGAAACTGAGGTCGATGGCCAGCCGCTCCTGGGCAACAACTTTCAGATCGAAGGCATCGACGACAATGAACGTACCGGGCTGCTGCAGACTCTCATCCCGCCCGCACAGGCGATCGAAACCGTCGACGTGGCCACCGCCGACTATGAAGCAGAGTTGGGCCGCGCCATCGGTACGGTCAGCAACGTCATTATCAAGTCCGGCACCAATCAGTTTCATGGCTTGATCAGCGAATACGTACAAAACAGCGCAGTGGAGGCGCGTTCCTACTTTGCTACCTCAGTAGGTCACCTCGCCTATAACTACTTCGGCGGAACGATCGGCGGTCCCATCTTGAAAAACAAGCTCTTCTTCTTTGGCGACTTCTTCCGCTCTCCCGATCACGAAGCGAACACCAACATCCTCAGCATCCCCGGGCCAACCTGGTACACCTGCAATGGATCCAACAATATCGACCTGAGCGGCGCGCTTACCAGCAGTGGGAAGGGACAAATCTACGATCCAACGACGGGAAATCTTTCCACCGGTGCGGGACGGACACCCTATCCCAACAACCAGATTCCGTGCTCTGAGGTGAACCCCGTTTCACTTGCGCTGATGAAACTGTTGCCTGCGCCCAACCACAATCTTTCGACGGTTTATACGACGGCGAGCAACGATTACGTCATCAATCTTCCGTATCAAAAGACCGCCAACAAGTACGATGCCAAGATCGACTATCAACTCACCAGCAAGGATCACCTCAGCTATCGTTACGACGTGCAGAACGTCACGCTTTTCCAGGCGCCGGCATTCGGAGCGGAAGGGGGTGGCCCCGCGCAGGGCAACTTTGAGGGATCTGGAACGCAAAACACATACAGCACCGGCCTGAACTACGACAGGGCATTTTCGAGTACATTATTGGCCGAGTTTCGCATCGGCGCGGCGCACTATGGCAATCAGGCCATTCCCAGCGACTACGGTTCAGACGACGCCACAAAGATCGGAGTTCCCGGTGTTAACATTTCGCCATTTAGCAGCGGCCAGGTCGGCATTGCCGCCGGCGATTTCAGCAGTCCTCTGATCGGCTACTCCGCGTCTCTGCCATGGGTCCGCGTTGAAACCAATATCGATGGGGTGAACAACTGGACGAAAATCATCCACAACCACACCATCAAATTCGGCGTAGACGTACGGCGCATTCACGATGATCTGCTGCAAGACCAGACCTTCAGTCCGCGCGGCCTTATCACGTTTTCTGAAAACAACACTTCGGAGCCGGGCGCCCCCACCGCTACGAATCTCGCCAACGAGATGGCCAGCCTTCTCTTCGACCAACCTTCCGAGGTCGGCCGCGATACCAATACAGTTATGCCCAGATACCGGCAGTGGTGGTTGTTTGGCTTTGGCTCCGATAAATGGCAGGTTTCACAAAAACTGACTCTCGATCTGGGCCTGCGCTGGGAGTTCTATCCTCCGGCTACTCCCGGATCCAATCAGGGATTCTCCAATTACGACCCGGCCAATAACACGCTCGTGATTGCCGGCGCGGGCGGCAACCCAAACAACCTGGGAATGAATACCGTGTACAAGTACTTCGCACCGCGCGTCGGCTTCGCCTATCGCGTCAGCGAAAAGACTGTGGTTCGCGGCGGTTTCGGCATCAGCTACATGCCGTTCGAAGATAATACCTACGCGTACAACTATCCCATTCGCGGCAACAACGCATACCAGCAGCTCAACTCCTACACTCCGGCCCTGCTAAGTAACGGATCTCCGGCAACCTTCCAGGCCGGCTTCCCGGCGCCTGTTGCCGTGGCGGTTCCCAGCAACGGCGTCATTGCCGTCAACACACCGGCACTCATCAGCCAAGTGGAATATTATGTCCCGCTGAACTACCACAACCCGTATGTGGATTCGTGGAATTTGACCGTCCAGCAGGACCTGCCGGCGGGGTTCAACATGCAGATTGGCTACGTGGCCAATCACGGCACGCGCATCGGCTCTATCCAGAACGTCAACCTGGCTCCCGCGCTGAATGAGGGAGCGGCCGGCTATCCATTCAATGTCCGATACGGGATAACCGCGACGGTGTACCAGGACCTCATAGGCAATTCGTCGAATTATCAGTCGTTGCAGACCGAATTGAACCGTCACATCGGCGGCAACCTGTACGTGACGACATCGTTTACCTGGGGCAAAGGCCTAGGGTACCAGACCAGCGACGACGGCGCTCTTTACTTCTGGCTTGATCAGCGTCACAACTATGCACCGAACGACTTTGATCACGCGAAGAACTTCGAGGAGAGTGTGGTCTATCGGTTGCCCTTCGGGCCGGGCCGGCGTTGGCTCAACTCCGGTGCCGCGGGTTCAATTCTCGGCGGATGGCAGCTATCAGGCCTCGTGTCCGCATACTCCGGCTTGCCCATGGACATCACCGCCAACGGTGGCAACATCAATACGTCGGGCGAAACGCAGATGGCAAATCTG
>JASHVE010000603.1 GCA_030039675.1 Acidobacteriaceae bacterium
CTCCGTTGTTGTGAAAGAAGCGCAACTGATCCAGAGGACCGGACGACGAGACCATCAGGTCAAGAAAACCGTCTCCGTCAAAATCCTCAAGAATCACGCCACCGGCGTGCCCGGTAGCGTCTACGCCCGCCTGCGGCGCCACATCCAGGAAATCGCCAATATCGCACTGGGAACGGAAAAGCTCCTCCGGGATCAGCCATTTTGCGGGAACGCTTTGCGGATATTTGCCGAGCTGCATGTACGCGATGTTCAGCAACCAGCGCGATGCGTCGTCATGCGGGTCTTCCTGCAGCATGGCGCTGAACTGCTTCACGGCTCCCTCGGCGCCACGCGTTCGCAAGTGGATGCCCGAGCCATGAATGGGAAAGATGCAGGATTTCTGCCCGTGCATGGAGGAACAGTTTTCCTGTTCTCCCAACCGAAGATATGAAAGGGCAATATACAGATGCAGTTGCCGGTCCATCTCGTCGGGCAGACGCACGCCAAGCTCCTGGCAGCTTTTGGCCAGCTCTTCCAAAGTGTGCAGCGATTCTTCGCTTTCTCCCGTGCGCAACAGTTCCTTGCCCAGTTCCAGCTTCACCGTCACCTCCTGCTCCGGCGATAGCGGATTGCGCAGCAGAGAGCGGTAATAGGCGGCGCGGAGAGCGGTTTTGTCAGGATCGGCTTTCCAGTCGCATTGCGCATAGATGCGGCGCAGCAAGGCCGCCATCTTCTTGGTTCCCACCGGCAGGTAGACGCTGCTCAGCTGCGGTGCTTGCGCCCAGCCCGCAGATGCGAGCAGCCCCGCTGCGGCCACAGCACCGGCCTGCAGGAATGCACGGCGGCTCTGGTTGCAAGCCGAAGACGGCTGCCTGCTCCTCATGGAGACCTCGCCAGGGAACCTTGGGCACTTTGCGACGACCAATATAAACCTATAACGATTTCGTGGGCAGCTGCCCATCTGAAAGGAGTAGAGTGGGGTGTGCAGCGGGTCATTCACAGCCAGGCATTTGGCCGCACACCGGCGATGCGCGCTCTTCTACACTGGGCCGTCGGAGCGTCCCTTCCTCGTTCCATCGGTTGATGCGCTGCCCGCCCGCTCCGACGTACCATACCCTGCAAGCGCTCCAGGCGGTCCTGAACCTGCCCGCTATTGACGGCCCTGATTACCATTTCCATACAAGAGGAGATTCGTATGCCTCACATTCCGCTGGACCCCGAACTTCCCGGCATTCGCGGCGCCATGGCCTTCAGGCCTGAGACCGCGCGTCCCCTTAATGCGCTCGTCGAAGTGCTGCTGCAGGGCCCCAACACGCTCACGCGCGGAGAGCGTGAACTGATCGCCACCTATGTCTCGAGCCGCAACTGCACCCAGTATTGCCACAATATCCACGGCGCCATTGCGGCAGCGCATCTGGACGGCAACGAAGACCTGGTTCGCCAGGTGAAAGTCGATTTCCTGCGGGCAGACGTCAGTCCGAAGCTCAAGGCGCTCTTGAACATCGCTGGCAAAGTTCAACAGGACGGAAAGCTTGTGGCTACCGCCGACATCGAAGCCGCGCGCAAGGAAGGCGCAACGGACCTCGAGATTCACGATACCGTGCTGATCGCGGCAGCCTTCTGCATGTACAACCGCTATGTTGACGGTCTGGGCACGAATCAACCCACAGATCCCGCTTTCTATCGCGAACGCGGCAAGCGTGTGGCCCGCGAAGGCTATGTAGCCGTCAGCGAAGAGTACCTGGCAACCCACACCGGAGCGGCGGCGCGATAAAGGCCCCAAGCGTTACCATCTGAGTTTCTGTTTCACTGAATCCTCGTTCATTGTCTAGCGGTCTACTGTCTGCCATCCGCTGCTCTCAGGAGTCATGCAATGCCGCATATCGACCTTCCCACAGGCCTTCCCGGCATCAGCGCCGGATTTGCCTTTCGTCCTGAAACCGCAAAACCCATGCGCGAACTTGCGCACATTCTGCTGCATCTGCCCAATTCGCTCACGCCTGGCGAACGCGAGTTGATCGCATCTCACGTATCTTTGCGCAACAACTGCCACTTTTGTTATTCCAGTCACGCCGCCGCGGCTGCGTGCCATCTTCGCGACGCGTCGCTGGTGGAAAAAGTGAAGGTTGATTTTGCGACGGCCCCAATTTCAGAAAAGCTGAAAGCACTACTCGCGATCGCGGGCAAAGTGCAGCAGGACGGCAAACTGGTGACGGCCGCCGACATTGAGGCAGCCCGCTGCCAGGGCGCAACCAACCTCGAAATTCACGACACGGTGCTGATTGCAGCGGCCTTCAGCATGTACAACCGCTACGTGGACGGGCTCGGCACCTGGCAGCCCGACGATCCCGAGATGTATGCGCAGATGGGGCAGCATCTGGCCAAGGAGGGATACACACAGCCCTCTATTCGCCAGCCGGTTGGCACGAGCGCCTGAGCCCTGAACCCCCGCCCGAGGAACCCTCCGGCATCGCGCCTCAACCCAAAGATGGAGGCATGGTTCGCCCCTTCAGCCGACTCCAATTAAACTCCTTTGCAAGTACACTTAGTGTCGATTTGAAGATATCCCCTGTCTCGTTCCGCAAGTGAGGTCCATCGAATGGCTGCGTCTGTTCCCAACGCTTACGGTCATGTTCTCCCGACGTCCGGAGATTCGACGCTTTCAGAAAAACTAAACGGCAAGTGGCATGAAAAAGCTCTTTGGGTCTTCATGGCCATCGTGCTTGCGCACTGGGGCGAGCATCTCGCCCAGGCTTACCAGATCTGGGTTATGGGGTGGCCCACACCCAAGGCCAACGGCATCCTGGGTCTCTGGTATCCGTGGCTCATCAAGTCGGAAACGCTGCACTACGGCTACGCGCTGGTGATGTTAATCGGCTTTTGGGTGCTGCGGAAAGGATTCACCGGTCTCAGCCGCAGGTGGTGGAATATTGCTCTCGGCATCCAGATTTGGCACCATTTCGAGCATCTGCTGCTCCTCATTCAGGCCACGACCCATCACAACCTGATGGGCAAGCCGGTGCCCTATAGCGTCATCCAGTTCTTCATCCCGCGCGTCCAGCTTCACCTTTTCTATAACGCGATCGTATTCATCCCGATGGTGATCGCGATGTACTACCACATGTTCCCGCTCAAGGACGAGGCGCCGGCTGCCTGCACCTGCTCGTGGTACAAGGAGGCCGTCGATGAAGAAGCAGACTGCCGCGCATAACTTAAGCGGCAGGGAACTGGATTTCGGGACACTCAGGACGATTTGGGCTTATTCGAGAGGTCGCCGGAGGGCGGCCTCTCAGTGTTTTCGGGTAATGTTGATGCTGGCGGCCGCGCCGTCTCTGGCCGTGACCGGTTGCCGCAAACCGGCGGATTCAGCGCAGGACATTTCGATCAATGAATCCATTGCGCCGCGGCCTGTTCATACTGGAACCGAGGCCATCTCGTTCCAGCTAACGAACGCGATGCACCAACCCGTCACGGGCGCACACATTCAAGTGGAAGGTGATATGAGCCACCCGGGCATGGCACCCATGTTTGCCGACGCCGTTGAAGTTTCGCCGGGCGTCTATAAGACGCCGCTCAACTTCAATATGGGCGGCGATTGGGTAGTGCTCTTCCACATTACTTTGAGCGATGGCCGCAAGCTGGAAAGGCAGATGAATGTGAAGGGAGTCGAATCGAATTGACCGAGCCAGCCGCGCTCTCTTCAGCCGCGAAGCAGGAGCGTCTCGTCGACGAGGAGGAAGAATTCCTTGAAGCGCAACCCTTCGATCTTCTCGCGGTCCCGGTCATTGGGCCGCTGCTCCGCTGGCGCCATTCACGCACTCTGCTGCAGATTCCCCTGTTGGCGATCAGCATCGTCATGATCTTCGAGGGACTGCTCGGCCCCACACTCTCGCCCAAAAACATGGCCACGGTGCTCACTTGGGTCCATTTCCGCGGCGCGCTCGTTGTGGCCATCCTCTGCGCGGGCAACCTATTTTGCCTTTCCTGCCCGTTCATGCTGGTCCGCAATTTCATGCGCAAATGGATTCATCCGCGCTTTGCCTGGCCGCGGCGCCTGCGCAACAAGTGGATCCCGATTGCCCTCTTCGTCGCAGTGCTCTTCAGCTACGAGCTATTCGGCCTCTGGGCGTCTCCATGGCTTACAGCGTGGGTGATCCTGGGATACTTTGCAGCCGTCCTCATCGTCGATGGTCTCTTTACCCACGGCACCTTCTGCAAATACGTCTGCCCGATCGGCCAGTTCAACTTTGTTGCCTCCACCGTATCTCCGCTCGAAGTCGCCGTCCGCGATCACGAAGTGTGCGATGGCTGCGCGACAAGAGACTGCATCCGCGGCCGACGCGAACCTTCATCGCCTCTCGTTATCCTGCAGCGCGGATGCGAGCTTGCGCTCTTCCAGCCTGACAAGGTGGGCAACATGGACTGCACATTTTGCCTTGACTGTGTCCACGCCTGCCCGCACGACAACGTCGGTATTCTGGGCCGTCTGCCGGCCGGCGAGTTAATGAGCGATCCGCACCGCTCCGGCATCGGGCGCTTCTCGCGCCGCAACGACATCGCCGCGCTGGCTCTCGTCTTCTGTTTTGGCGCGCTCATGAATGCGTTCGGCATGGTCAGCCCCGTGTATACAGTCGAGAATTGGCTCGAGCGTACGCTGCACTTCCAGAACCAGGCCGGCGTTCTGGCAATCCTGTTCACCGCCGTTATTGTTGTGGAACCTGTGCTGCTGCTCGGCCTGGCCGCTTGGATCACCCGCGCATGGGCGGGGGTGAAGAACAGCTGGCTCGGCGTCACCGTCCGCTATGCCTACGCGCTTTCACCGCTCGGCTTCGGCATGTGGCTGGCGCACTACGGCTACCACTTTTTTACCGGCCTCTACACCATTGTTCCTGTCACGCAGAACGCCTTGGCGGAGATCGGCTGGCCGATTCTGGGCCAACCGCAATGGACGCTGGTCGGTTTGCCGAAGACGGTCGTGGAACCTATTGAGTTCGGATTCCTGCTGCTGGGCCTTGCAGGCTCCATGCTGGTTGCCTGGCGCCTGGCACAAGATGATTCAGAGAAACATCCTATGCGCGCCTTCGCTCCGTGGGGAGTGCTGTGCGTGATCCTATTCCTTTGCTGTGCGTGGCTCATGACTCAGCCCATGGACATGCGCGCTACTATGTTAGCCGGATAATGATGATGCGTTTTCATTCAAGTCTTACTAAGAACGGCTCTGATTCACGGGAGATCGCGCCTTTACTCGTTGCCGCGCGCCATGTAATCGCGGTTGCATTCTTTGTTTTCTGTGTTTGTGTTCCCGCATGGGCGCACATCGGCCCTCCTTACCCCATCATGCAAAACCGCAAAGTCGGGCCATTCAACGTTGAGGTGTGGAGCAATCCCGACGTCGGCACAGGTAGTTTCTACATCATCGTCGACCCACCCAAGGGCAGTGGGCTCAGCGTTCCCCAGAACATGAAAGTGCAGGTCTCGGTGCAGCCGGTGAGCAAGCGCCTGCCCGTAGCCACCTACAACACCTGGCGCGAGAAACTGCTCGACCACGTGGAGTTTAAGACGCTGGTTCCCTTTGATAAACAGGAGATGTGGCACGTCCACATTACGTTCTCAAGCTCGACGGCCAATGGCGCAGCTGACACTGACGTCCCGGTAACGCCCACCCTCCTGGGCCGCTGGAACCTGTTGATCTTTCTGCTCCCCTTCCTCGGCATTGGAATGCTGTGGTTCAAAGCGGCGAGCGTCAAGCGCGGCCGCAGAAAGCGCGCCCGAGCTCCGCGGGCTCGCATAGCGCAATGAACTCAGGTATCCCGTGGCATAGATAAATGGTTAGAATCTTCCGTAGCAAGAACGAGATGACATCGCGTTTTCCCCAACTCCCACCGCGGCTCGGCGCTGCAATTTGCATGGCCTCTCTTGCCATTGCAGCCGGGTGTCACCGCGGCCTTCCTTCGCCCTCTTCGGCGGAATATCATGAATTCATCTCGTCTTTTTACGTTGGCTTGGCTGCGTTGCAAGTGGGCGACGATGTGCGCGCCGCAAGCTCGCTGTCGCATGCGGTACAGCTAGCACCCGGCGAGCCCGCAGCCTGGACCGACTGGGGTATCCTCGCGCTTCGCCAGCGAAACTTCAATCTCGCCGCCGAGCGATTTGGCCACGCTCGCAAACTCGTGCCGAAAGACGACCGCATCTATTATCTGCTGGGAATTCTCGGCAGCGATCGGGGAGACCCAGCCAGCGCGATTAAGAATCTGCGCGAAGCCGTAAGGCTCAATCCATCGAATATTCCGGCGGAGTACCAGCTCGCGCTCGAGATCGAACGCCAGGGCGGGACGGGAAGCGAGGACGAGTTTCAGCAACTGATCGCGCAGATTGTCGCAGCACAGCCACGCAACTTGCCCGCGCTTCTCGAACTCAGCCGCATTGCTGCCAAGCGCGGAGACACCGCAACTCTCCGCTCCGTTGTTGAACGCATCGCTGCGCAGTCAACCGCGTGGCCGCAGGACGCCCGCGACCAGCTCGCACAACTCCAGTCGGCGGCAAACTCCGGCCCGACCGCCACAGCAGCTATCCGCAGCGTGTTTTTGCGCAATGTGCTCATGCAACTTCCCGCGTTCCGCCAGGAACTCGCCCAAATCAAACCTGCGCCCGGTGACGAAGCGCAACCATTCACACACCTGCTGCGCGTCGAGTCGCCTCCAGGCCGGCCTGCGCCGCCTGATACTGCGCTGAGCTTCAGCAATCAGCCACTTGCAAATCCAACAGGCGAAAAGTGGGACTGGATTGGCGCGGTCTCCCTTAACGGCGAGGGCGCACCCGCGATCGTTACTGCCAACTCGCACGAGGTGCGGCTTTCGACTGGTGCGGCGTTTCCCTTTCCAGGCGGTACGAGTAACGCCGCTCTGTCGCCTGAATCGGTTTTGCCCATCGACTTCGACTACGACTTCAAAACCGATCTCGTGCTTGCCGGTGCCGGCGGTCTGCGCTTCATGCGCCAGAACAATCCCGCGACGTTTACCGACGTAACCACGCATACCAAATTGCCGAAGGATGTGCTGAGCGCAGCTTACACAGGCGCCTGGGCGGTGGACATCGAAGCCGATGGCGACCTCGACATCGTGCTTGGCACCGCCAGTGGTCTGCCGACCGTTTTGCGCAACAACGGCGATGGCACATTCAAGCCCATCCATCCCTTCGCCGGGATCTCGGGAATCCGCCAGTTCGTCTGGGCCGACCTCAACGGCGATGGCAATCCCGATGCTGCACTGATTGACGGCGCCGGCCGTCTGCATGTCTTCATCAATCAGCGACTCGGCAACTTTGCTGAGTCGGCGCTCCCCACCGGTTTTAATGACGTGAAGGCCATCGTCGCAGCCGATGCCGATCATGATGGCGTTCTCGATCTGCTGGCTGTGCAAGCGGGCGGTTCGATCGTACGGCTTTCGAACATCAACGGCGCGTGGGACACTGGTGAGATTGCGCAGGTGCCCGACGCTGCGCACAATCTCGCCGGCGATGTGCGCCTCCGCGTTGCCGATCTCGATAACAACGGCGCCTTCGATCTTGTGCTTGCGAACGTTGGCACTCCGCGCAGCGCGGGCGCAATCATTTGGCTTGCGGATGAAAACCAGCACTTTATCTTTCCTTCGTCTCCGCAAGGCCCCGCGCGGGTCTTTGACGCCGCACGGGTAAGCTCCGAAGGCCATCTTGATCTGCTGGGCCTTACCACCGACGGCCAGCCTATCGACGCCGTGAATCACACCACGAAGAACTACCACTGGCAGGTCATTCGCCCGCGCGCGCATCAGGCTACAGGCGACCAGCGCATCAATTCGTTTGGCATTGGCGGTCAGATCGAAATTCGTTCCGGCTTGCTGGTGCAGATGCAGCCCATCAACAGCCCGCAACTGCACTTCGGTTTGGGCAACGAGACTGGCGCTGAAGTCGCTCGCCTCGTGTGGCCCAACGGCACGGTCCGTGCCGAGTTTGCGCTCAAGGCCGATCAGGAGATCCTCACCGAGCAGCGCCTCAAAGGCTCGTGCCCATTCCTTTTCGCGTGGAACGGAAGCTCAATGCAGTTTGTGAAAGACACCGTGCCATGGGGCGCGGCGCTTGGCCTGCGCATCGACTCTATGGGCCCCGCGCGTATTGCGGCAACGGAAGAGTGGTACAAGATTCCCGGCAGCGCGCTTGCGCCGCGCGATGGCTCGCTCGATCTGAGCATTACCGGCGAGTTGTGGGAGACCTACTACTACGACTATCTCGGCCTCATGGCTGTCGACCACCCCGCCGGAACGGAAATATTCACCGACGAACGCTTCGTCGTGCCGCCAGTCAAACGGCAGATCACGACCGTTGGCGAGCCCCACGCCATCGCGCGTGCGACCGACGACCTGGGCAACGATGTGACGGACACCTTGCGCAACCTCGACGGCAAGTATCTCGACACCTTCGGCCGCGGCCAGTACCAGGGCGTGACGCGCGACCATTACGTTGAAATCGACCTGGGCAACGATCTGCCGGCGAGCGGCCCTCTTTGGCTCATTGCGCGCGGCTGGCTGCATCCCTCCGACTCGTCGATCAACATTGCAATGTCGCAGGGCGACCGCGTTCACCCGCGTCCGCTAAGCCTCGAAGTTCCTGACGGGCGCGGCGGCTGGCGGGTTGCGCGCCCCAATCTGGGCTTCCCTGCTGGCCGCAACAAAACATGCCTCATCGACCTGAGTGGACTCTTCCATCCAGGACAACCGCACAGGCTGCGGCTGCGCACGAATCTGGAAATCTACTGGGATCAGATCCAGTGGGCGCAGGGCCTGCCCATGGCGCCGATAAAGATTCTGCGTCTCGTGCCACAATCGGCCGACCTGCGCTATCGCGGTTTCTCCGTCATCCATCAAGCGAATGCATCGTCGCCCGAAATTCCCGACTACAACCACCTTGCGGCAACGACGCAGATATGGCGCGATCTTGAGGGCTTTTACACGCGCTACGGCGATGTGCGCGAACTGCTCAAGGCGATCGACGACCGCTACGTGATTATGAATGCCGGCGACGAACTCGCACTGCGTTTTGCCGTGCCGCCGGCTCCGCCGACCGGATGGGCGCGCGATTACGTAATTGTTGGCGACGGATGGGTGAAGGACGGTGACTACAACTCCACCTTCTCACGCACCGTGCAGCCGCTGCCTTACCACGCGCGCACTGAATACGACACGCCGCCGGGCGCGCTCGAAGACGAGTGGGCTTACCGCCATCATCCTCAGGATTGGCAAAACTATCAAACGCGCTATGTGAGTGCGGATACCTTTCGCAACGCGCTGCGCAACGGGACGACACAATGAAGAAAGTCTCCATCGCGCGAACCTTCGTTACGATCTTCTTCGCTGCACTCCTTGCCGTGCCATGGATGGTTCGCCATTTTTCCGCTCCCGCGAAGACGGGAGCCGATTCTAACGCGGAAGCCGCGCTGGAGCGTTACGGCTTTGTGCTGCAGGAGGTTTCGCACGCGGCCGGCATCGACTTTGTTCACCAGGCGCCGACACTTGACTCAAAGCTCGACGCTATCATGCCTGAGGTTGCGTCCATGGGCGCGTCGGTCTCGATCGTCGACTACAACCGCGACGGTTGGCCGGATATTTATGTCACCAACAGCGCCATCGGCAGCAAGAATCATCTCTACCGCAACAATCACGACGGCACGTTTACCGACGTTGCGGCGCAGTTGGGCGTCGCCGACGTGAATCAACCGGGCACGGGCGTCTCAATGGGTGCAGTCTGGGGTGATTACGACAACGACGGTTACGAGGATCTTTTCCTCATCAAGTGGGGCAAGCCTGAGCTCTTCCACAACGACCATGGGGAGCATTTCACACGTGTAACAGATCAGGCCGGGCTTCCGCCATGGATCAACGCCAACACCGCTGTGTGGTTCGACTACGACCACGATGGCAAGCTCGATCTTTTCGTCGGCGGATACTATCCGGAAGACGTGAATCTCTGGCACCTGCGTAACACGCGCATGATGCCCGACAGCTTTGAGTATGCCAACAACGGCGGCCGCAAGTATCTTTTTCACAATCTGGGCAACGGTCGCTTTGAAGAAGTGAGCGCGAAGGTTGGCATCAGCAGCAGCCGCTGGGCGTTGGCCTGCGCCGCCGCGGATTTGCGTGGGACCGGCTACCCCGATCTGTTCATCGCCAACGACTATGGGGTCTCGG
>JASHVE010000604.1 GCA_030039675.1 Acidobacteriaceae bacterium
TCGTCGTTGCCGGGCAAACCGTTGATGCCAGCCTGATAGCTCTTGGCGATAATGTCGCGGACGTGTTCGTCGGCTTTGTCTGGGCGGCCGGCCCAGATGTAAAGATACGGCGCGAGAAATCCCGGCTCGTTGCCTACATCGTAGCGGCCAGGCACGGCAAAAAACGCGTCGAGCCTGCGCACGAAGGTTTCCGGGCCACCCATGGTCTGAATCAATGAGGACACATCCTGCGGGACAAAGAATGAATAAGTCCAGGAGTTGCCTTCGTAAAATGTGCTGCCACCCCAGGTGCAGTCATCCATTGCCGTAAAAGGCGCTAGCCAGGTTCCGTCGCGATGGCGGGGACGAATAAAGCCGGTGAATCCGCCGTCAGCAAAACTCGCATCCCACAGGTTCTTCCAGTTCGCGGAGCGCGCCAGATATTTCCCGTATGCGGATGTATCGCCGAGGCCCTTGGCCAGCAGGGCGATTTCGAAATCGTCGGCGGCGTATTCCATGTCGACAGAAGCTGTGCGGTCGGAACCTTCGATGGAAACATAGCCGAGGTTATGCCAGTCGTCGAGGCCACCGCGGCCTTCTTTGTAGTGATCAGCTGGTGAAACTTCGGCATCGTGGATTTCGGCAGCGAGCGCGGTGCGCCAGTCGATGCCTTTGAGCCCTTTCACGAAGGCATCGGTAAGGAGAAACTCGGCGTTGCTGCCACCCTGGGTGCGGCCGTTGTAGTTGCCGCTGCGCGCGTCGGGCAGCCAGCCTTCGTGGCGATAGAGATCGACAAGAGCGCGGACGATTTCGGTTTCGCGCTCGGGTGCAATGAGCGTGAGCAGCGGGCCGGAGGTGCGAAAGATATCCCAGATGGCGTAGTAGTCGTCGTAGTAAGGTTCGCTCGACTGCCACAACGGATTCTCGCCGGTGCGGTCTGTCGGCATGAGCATCGCGTGATAGAGCGCGGTGTAGAAGATCTGCGCCTGCTCGGGTGTTTCACCTTTGAGCTCGATCTTGCTCAGCGCCTGATTCCATGCGGCGACGGCAGCCGAGTGGACGGCTTCAAAATCGAAGTTGGGGATCTCAGCAAACAGATTTTTCCGGGCCTGCTCTACGCTGAGAAAGGAGATGCCGATCTTCATCAACACGGGATGATCGCCGTCTGGATGAAAGGAGAGCCATGCGCCTGCATTCGAAGATGCATCGGCGTGCGCGCTCTCGCCGCCTTCGTTGAGCTGGCCATTCAACCATGTTCCCGATGCGACGGCGGATGTATCGGTCACAGCGTAGAAGTAAACCGTGTAGGGCGTGGGCTGCTTATTCCATCCGCCAACGACGGTGGTGGAACCGGAAACTTCAGTCGGTGAAACGATATGGACTACTGCCGAACTCAGCGATTGCGATTCGCCTTGCTTTGCGCCCGAGCGCAAACAATGTGTGACATCAAAGAGCAGATTGGCCGGAGCGCCGCCGGGATAACGAATGCGATAGATGGCGGCGCGGCGCGCGGCCGTGATCTCGATCCCCACGTTGTAGCGCGCGAGCGTGACTGAGTAGAGGCCAACGGAGGCATGCTCATCGGCGCGCGGCGATTGCGCGTCGAGCGGCGCCATTGCGCCGGTTGTGGGCATCACCAGAATGTTGCCGTACTTTGCGCCGCCGCCTGTACCGCTGACGTGGGTCTGGCTGAAGCCGCGAATTGCATTTATCGCATCCCAACCTGCATTCGGGTCATGATCGTCAGCGGCCGCCATGTCGGGACCAGGCTTCATCATTCCGAAAGGTACAACCGGGCCGGGAAAGACATTGCCTCCGCCGGAAGCGCCGAGAAAAGGATCGACTGCCTGCGCAAATTGTGCATGTGCCAAAACGCCAAACGAAAGAGCCAGAAGACAAAACGCGAGGGCACGAAAAATTCGATGCATGATTTGAGCTGCGCATTCAGCGACTGAATTATAGCAAGTGAGCTGAATTCGCCTTGATGCCGGCGACTGCGCAGCGCTATTCAACAAGAACGATGGGGGCACGCCAGAAGTTGGCTTTCTGCGTGGAGGGATCGAGGATGGTCACCTGGCAGTCGTACTCGCCAGGCGCAAGGCCATTCACGCCGAGACTGAAGCTGAGGGGCATGGTTCCGAGCCGGCTTGCAGTGGAGGGCGCGATGGCCGTAGGCGCGGTTTCAAAGACTTTTGCGCCGGCGCGATACAAGGTGACGAAGGCGAACAACGGTGGATTACCGGTGGACGGCGTCTGTTTATATGCCTGGAGATAGACATAGATCTGGCGCGTTGTGCTGAAGACGCGCGTCACGCTGGGGATGAGCTTCTTCCCGTCCTGCACGAGCGGGTTGACCGCATCATCTTTCATGCGGTCCTTGGCTTTGGCTGCATCGTAGAGCGCCTGGTTGAGCTCTACGCGCTGGCTGCCCAACACGACAGCGCTAATAGCAACGCGCTTGTCTTCCTTGTTGAGGTTGGGGATGACGAACGTGGTTTGATAGGTGCCGATGCGGCCCGTTTCGTCGTCGCGCGCCAGAAATTTGATCATATATTTACCGGGAAGCAAGGTGAAGCCGGTGTCGTATTCGATGGGGCGCTTGGCGAGTTCAGCAGCCGTTGCGTCAGACAGCTTGATGTTGACGTTATCGCGGACGTTTTGGACTGTGGTCCCACCGACCATATCTTTAATTTCGCCCACGAAGTCGATGAGCGTGTGCTCATAGCCGCCGCGCTTGGCCAGCGCCAGCTCGCGGCCCGGAATCTTGACGATGATGGGAACGAAGTATTCGGCGCGATTGAGCTGGAAGTAGTCGATCTCCATCGCGATGGTCAGATCCGTGATTGGGTCTTCGAGCATCAGCGCGTCTTCCAACTGGCGTTCCTTATCGACGGCGGTAAATTTGCTGAACTCTTTGTCAGCATAGTAGCCCTGACGGTAATTGAGATCGGCGTCGGAATTGCCGGCGAGCGAAATTTTGATGCGCCGGAACCGGCCGTTCTTCACGTTATTGGTTGTGTAGTAACCGAGCACGTAGTAGTCGGCGATGGATCGCTGAGCCTGAACGATGCCGCTGTCAAGATCGTTGTTGTCGAGGAATGCCTTGCCGCCCGTGTCGCTGGCGAGTGTGTAGAGCGTGTCTTGCGACTGCTGGAAGTTGTTGCGCACGGCGAGGGCCGCGGCGCCGGTGTACATTCCGGCATTCCCCTGCGAACCTTGCGTTGCGTCACCGAGTGGAGCTGCCGCTACGAGACCGCGCGCATCGATGGTCCAGAAAGTGACGCCGGCGCGAATGGCTTCGTCCACCGTAGCGTGAAGCTGCGCCTGATTGTCGATGCCATTCAACCGCATGCCGCCGGCAAAGTAGATGAGCAACTTCTTCTCGTTCACCTGGCCAAGCTCATGGGCCACGGTTTGGAGAGCAGAAAGCTGGCGATCCGTGTTGAATATGTTGAACTCGCTGTCATCCTGGCCGAAGGCTGCGCCTGTATCGGCGCTGCTTGCGTCATCAACAGTGTCGGCCATTCCCTGCCCTTCACCGACGATCATGGTTTCGAGGATGCTGAGCAGGCGATTGCGATCTGCGCTGAAATCCTGGAGCACGTCGACCGAGCCACCCTGATAACGAAGGAGCGAGACCATATCCACGGCGGTCATTTGCGTGCGTATGAATTGCTCGGCTGCGTTAAGTGCGCGAATCTGGTCGTCAGGGCGCATGCCCACCATGTCAAAGTAAAGCGCGATGAGCCGGCGATTCTTGTAACGCTCGTTGTTCATCGTCTCCGGCGCAATCTGCGTCCGCGCCAGGCGGTTGTAAATCTTGATGTCCTCGTCGCTGGGCGACGAGGCAGCCAGCTGCGTCGCATTGGTCGTAAGGTCCTGGTGCTCACAGAAGCGCACGGTTTGCGGAACGCCATCTTCGGTAACCGTGAAGTCCTTCGCCGTGAGCCCGTGAATAAAATTTCCTTTTTTGTCTTTGGCGATGACCGCTTCCACGACGAGTTGCGATTGCACCGTGAGCGTGACCTGCGGCGCATCGGCGGCCTTGTTCTGGCCAATCTGCTGCGCACCCGCGAAATCAGCCGCGAGAAGGAAGAAAAGAATTGCTGGCACAATTCGCATGGTTAGAACCTCAGCCGAATGGTGGTTTGCAGCATGCGCATGGAACTTGTGCTTGCCGGGCGCCCGAACTGCTGTGCGTTGGTCAATGCCGCGCTGTCCCAGATGGTACTCCAACTGGTGAAATTCGGATGATTCAGCACGTTGGTTGCGTTGACCGTGAGATCGAGATAGGTTTTGCCATGCGGACGAAAGGTGCGCGCCAGCGAGTTGTTGAGCGTGAACTGGTTAGGCCCGGTAATCGAGTCTCTGCCTGCCGTTCCCCACTGGCCCGCAGCGGGCGCTTCGTAGGCGGATGCGTTGAGATGCGTAAGACCGCCGGAGCTATAGACCGGCGCTCCCGTGAGGCTGGGACGGATCACGGAACTGTATCCTGTGCCGGGAACGGCGACGGGATAGATCGGTGTTTCCGGCAACCCGCTGCCCGCACTCAACGTTCCCTGCAGCGTCCACTCTTTCAGCAGGCGGCCACGCCATCCACTCATCAGCGTCCCGCCGCCGAGGCCCTCGCCGCTCGTATATTGCGCTGTAAAGTCAACCAGGTGGCGCTGATCGAAAGTAGAAAGTCCGCGCTCAGCGCGAGGATCGAGCCAGTTTTGCGCAACGGACGCGGAGGGACTGGACGATGCACCAGTGGCTGCGTTTTGGCTTTGCGTGCCGGCGGTTACGTAGCCCAGGCCGCCGAACACAGCGTCATCGTCAATTGATTTTGAGTAGGTGTAATCCAGCGTCGCGGTAAATCCGTTCTTCAGGCGGCGGCGAAGTTGAATTTGCCCCGCCTCGCGCGTGGAATTGCCACCCGATGTGCGATATACAAAGCCCGTGGGACAATCGGGACAGGCAACGGTTGCACCGATCGGATTGGTGTTGGGCAAGAACTGCTGCGCGCCGTGCGTGCCCTTCAAACCGGAGTATGTGGCCACTATCTGCAGGGCAAAGGGCAGATCGCGCTGCACGGCGAGCTGCCACGATTGCACATAGCCGATACGATAGTTCGGATCGATGGCGAAGGTGTCAGGAGTTGTGGAAGCGCAGTTGTTGAATCCATTAGCAAGCGTGAGCGGACACGATGCGCTGTTGGCCACGCTCAGGCTCTTCGAGAACGGCGCCTGTTGTGCCATCTGAAGCACAAGGCTTTGATACACCGATGTGTCGCGATAGATGCCGTAGCCGGCGCGCACCACAACAGTCGACGCAGGAATAGGGCGCCATGATATACCGATGCGCGGCAGAAAACCGCGCCGGTCAGGACGAACGAGCGAGGCAGGATAATGTTGCCCCGTGACGGAGCCAACAGGGTTAGTTCCCAGCACGGGAGCGGCAGCGGAAAATCCCGAGTTTATATCGAGATTGACGAGGCGGCCAAACAGCTCGGTGATTGGCGCGCCGTACTCCCATCGGATACCCGCGTTGATGGTGAGCACAGACAGGACGCGCCAGTCGTCGTTGAAGTAGAAGTCATAGACGGGCTCACGAAAATACTTGTCGGCATTGCCGTAGGCGACAGCGCTGGTATCGGGCACACCGATGAGAAAGTCGGCAAAATCGGAGCCGGTCGTTGCGCT
>JASHVE010000605.1 GCA_030039675.1 Acidobacteriaceae bacterium
CGCTAAGAGAGTGAAACAAGATGGTTAATAAATTCGTCACGGAGGATTTTAATCATTCGTGTTTCGAAGCCGTAGCCCATTGGAACTTGGAGTGATTGTAATAACAGCGCGTCGTCGGCAAATCCAAGACGGATATCTTCTGCTTCTTTTCTACTGTCCTGTCTCTGAAATAAGTTGAATAATACTGCGAGGTGGCTTCATCGGATAAAGTGGGAGGAACTCCGATGGGGCGACCGCTTGTTCCGTTATCGATCCGGGTCGAAGATCAAGCGCAGCTGATGGCTTGGACCAGGAGGCCGAAGACCGCGCAAGGATTGGCGATGCACTCCCGCGTGGTTTTGGGTGCTGGCAAAGGACTCAGCAACACAGCCATCGCGCAGCAGTTGGGCTTGACGTTGTAGACCGTTGGTAAGTGGCGGCAGCGCTATGTGGAGCAGGGCGTGGATGGTCTGCTGGATGAGCCCAGGCCGGGTACTTCGCGCAAACTCTCCGACAAGGATGTCGAGCGGGTGCTTGCACTGACACTGGAGTCCACGCCTGCCGACGCCACCCATTGGTCTACACGCTCACTGGCCAAGAAGGCAGGCTTGAGCCGTGCCTCGATTCATCGCATCTGGCGGGCCTTCTCGCTGGCGCCGCATCGCTCGGAGACCTTCAAGTTATCCAAAGACCCGCTGTTCATCGACAAGGTGCGCGATATCGTCGGCTTGTATTTGGCTCCGCCGGATCGCGCTCTGGTGTTACGCGTGGACGAGAAGAGCCAGATTCAGGCGTTGGACCGGACCGCTCCGTTGCTGCCCATGCGCCCCGGACAGATCGAACGCCGCACCCATGACTATGCGCGTCACGGAATCACAAGCTTGTTTGCTGCCCTGGACACAAAGACGGGCAAGGTAATTGGGCAGACCCAGCAGCGGCATCGGTCCGAAGAGTTCCGCAGGTTTCTCGACACCATTGAAGCCAACGTGCCAGCCGACCTTGATGTTCACCTGATTTTGGACAACTACGGAACCCACAAAGCCGCATTGATTCGCAACTGGATGGCTAAGAGACACCGCTTTCACTTGCACTTCACACCTACTTCCGCCAGTTGGCTCAACCTGGTCGAGCGATGGTTTGCCGCGCTCACCGAAAAGCAATTGCGGCGCGGCGTGCACCGCTCGACTAAGGAACTGAAGGAGGCAATCACAGCCTTCATCAACAACCACAACAAAGATCCGAAGCCCTTCGTCTGGCACAAAACCGCAGATCAGATCCTCAATTCTGTCGCTCGCTTTTGTATGCGAACTTTAGAGACAGGACACTAGTACTACTGTGTTATAAAATAGATTCCCTTGCCGTGATTTTCCTGGTGCTGGTAACGATACGGCAGTACCTTGAGTTCGATGAACGGTTCCCGACCGGACTTCTCTCGCCAGCCTGATCGTCTGCAAGCCTATCTCGACGACTTGACCCAAGCTGCCGGGCATGCCGATCGTGTGGTTCCCATGGAGAACTACACGAAGGGGCTGATGCTGCCGATCGAGCGCAAGAGCGTGGAGCCGATGGCAGCGCGACTGGCTCCCGGAAACGTTCGCCAGATGCACCAGTCGCTGCACCACATCGTGGCCGACGCGGCCTGGAGCGACGATGCGCTTCTGAAGCAAGTGCGCCGTCAGGTTCTTCCGGCGATGACGCGGAAACACGCGCTGGCGGCCTGGATCGTCGATGATACGGGATTCCCCAAGAAGGGGACTCATTCGGTAGGAGTCGCGCGTCAGTATTGCGGTCAGTTGGGCAAGCAGGAGAACTGCCGGGTGGCGGTGAGTGTATCGCTGGCCACCGAGCAGGCCAGTATTCCCGCTGCCTATCAGCTCTATCTCCCCGAGATATGGGCCGACGACGCGAAGCGGCGCAAGCAGGCCGGCGTGCCTGCGGAAATTCGTTTCCAGACCAAGCCGGACATGGCGCTAGAGCAGATTCGATCGCTGGTCAATGAGGATGTGCCGCACGGCGTGGTGCTGGCCGATGCCGCCTATGGAGACGACAACGACTTTCGCGAGGGAGTCGAGACATTGGGTCTTTCCTATGCAGTCGGGATCAAATCCTCAACTTCACTTTGGCCCCCAGGCACCATGCCGCTGCCGCCTCAACCCCGGAGAAGAATCGGCCGTCCGCCACGGCTGCTGCAGAGGGATAAACAACATCAGCCTCTATCGGCCAAAGAGCTTGCGTTGTGCCTGCGTGCTGCCGACCTGCGTCGAGTGAGTTGGCGCGAAGGAGCCCGCGGCATGATGCGTTCCCGATTTGCAGCCCTGCGCGTGCGTGTGGCCCACCGCGACTACTGGCGCAGTGAACCACGTCCGGAGCAATGGTTGCTGATCGAATGGCCGCCGGAGGAAAAGGAGCCGACGAAATACTGGTTGTCGAATCTGCCTGTCTCCATCGGCCTGCGCAAACTGGTCGCCATCGCCAAACTGCGCTGGCGCATCGAACGCGACTACGAAGAGCTGAAGCAGGAACTTGGACTGGGACATTTCGAAGGCCGGAACTGGCGCGGATTTCATCACCATGCGACCCTGTCGATCGCTGCCTATGGTTTCCTGGTATTGGAGCGATGCCTTTTTCCCCCCTCAGCAGACTCGCGGCCGCTCCGGGCCAACGACATACAGTTTTCCCTACCCCGCTTGCAATCCGGCTACGCGCCCCGAGGCGCTACCCGTACGGACCGAAAGGCATGACCCCCACTCGATCGCCACCCTGCGCCGCCAAATCGCAACCCTCCTCGCACGATCTCTGCCTCGCTGCCCCTGCTGTCTGTGCGGCTTCTTATAACACAGTAGTACTAAAGGGCCACCGCTGCATTCTTCTCTCGCTTCGAGAGACTGGATTGCTTGTTCCTCGGCTTTCTCTGTTTCGCTCTCATGATCGAAGGGCTCAGATAGTGTTAACATGCCCCAGAATGGCGAAGCTGAAGAATAATTTCATCTGATATGAATTGTGTAGGCTTATCACTATATTGATGAGGCTTGC
>JASHVE010000005.1 GCA_030039675.1 Acidobacteriaceae bacterium
GCATGCTGCGCATAGCGCTTGTCCTGCGTAACCAGCCATGCCGCCGTCAGCGCAGGCACATGCAGGCTCAGGCGGATCAGCGCCTCGCGATGGTCGTTGAAGTTCGCAGGGTTCGAGTATCCGTCGCGGCGAATGTAAGGTCCGTCGGGATTCTTCGGATCAGGCCACCAGTAATCACCTTCGGAAAAATAATCGTGTTTGCCGCCCTTGCTTCGCGGCGAAGAATACGCCGTAATCGTAATCGGCGGCTGCGAGAGATAGTCGTTGGCAGCGTGGAGAATGCGTGCGCGATCAATGTTCGCGATCTCGCGCGCCGTGATCAGAGATTTGGTTGTGTCGGGCAAAGAATTACGAGCAGCGAAAGCACGCCTGCGTGTCGCAGCCGCGAAGGCAGCCGCGGACAAAACAAAGTTGCGCCGGTTCATTCCGAGAAAAAGACCCCCATGAAGTACTGTACGCGCACACCCACGATATAAGCCCCGGCGCTCAGAATTCAATCGTTCCTATCAGGTCGCTCAAATCAACGATTGAGTTCTGTTGAGCTCGCTCGTGGGTGATAGCGGTCCTTACAACGACATGCGGCTCAGAATGCGATCCCGCAATACCAGCGTGTGGAACAACACTGCGCCCATGTGCGCGAGAAATGCTCCAAACAGCAGAAAGGCGAGAGCCGTGTGCGCGTTGCGCAACAGGGTATAGAGCGCCGGGCTTGCAGGCAGAATGGGTGGCAGATGCAATGCTCCAAACATGACGATGGGATAACTGCCCGCCGACAACATGCCCCAGCCCACCAGTGGAAGTACGAACAAGAGTGAATACAGCAAAACCTCTGACGCGTGAGCCACTCGCCGCTCCAGGGGAGACATCGTCGGCGGAAGCGAGGGCAGTTTGTGCAGTCTCCGGTTCACAAATCGAATGACCACGAGGATCAGGATCATGATGCCCAGCGGTCGATGGATCGACACGAGCTTATGGTAGTCCAGCAGCGAGGCCACCATGGCCACGCCGATGAACAGCATCGCCAGCACCATCGCGGCCATCAGCCAGTGCAGAATTCGCATCGAGATTGGGAAGCGCGGTTGTTCGCCAGTGATCTTCATTATTGATTCGCCTCCGCGGTTGAGACCGCGCTGGGTTCTTTCTGTTCGCCTTCACGTCTCCGAAAAGACTGAGAGTACGTCGCGGACCGCGCACTCAGCAGCGGATCATCCGATGCCGCGATCCCATTCGGAAGCACCAGCGGGTCAAAAGTAATATCGCGGGCCGGGCTTGTGTCGTCGCTTTCGACATGGTCGATCGTCAGCGTGCCCACATCTACCTGCCGTCGCGCGCTCGGCCAGGGCAGCGATGCGTCGTTGGTCGGATCGCCCGGCTCGCCTACCGCGACCACCAGATGCCACTGCAGTGGGTGCTGATGAACGCCGGCGATCAATGCATCGAACAAGTAATTCTTGTCGCTTGACGGGGGCTGCGTGGCACTGAGCGGCTCGAACGGTTGCAGCGGCACCATTGACCAGCGAATGGGAGTCACTTTCCCATCTGCGTTGACGGCGCGGAACGCGTCCAGGCTATTGAACCTGCTGTCCGCGAAACCGGAAGAGACGGGAGTGCTGCCGATCACGTGCAGCGCATTGACCGTTCCTGGATATTTGGCCAGGAAGGCGCTCATCTTGCTTGGATCAGGCTTGCCGGTTGCCGGGTCCGGCGCCGAGGCCAACAGCAGATCGTGAAATGCCTGCGGCGTACCAACTGGAAGAACCGGAATGTTCACCATGCCGGTGCGCCACTCTTCGCCGTTCTGCAGTTTGAAAAGAAGCGCCATGGCTCGCACCGTCTGCGGCGCGTCGGCTTGAAACGGCATTCCTCCCCCCAGAGAAAAACGCCCGATCACCGGCACGCGTCCCACCGCGAACACCGCCGCCTTCGACAACACGACGCCATGCCCGTTGCTGTCGAAGTAGCCGCTGAAGCACAGGCCCTTGGCATGATTGCGGCGGAAGCCGGGATGCCGGCCATTCGTCTGCTCAAATGTATCGGCCATCCGCGATGGCGTGAGCCGGTGTGGTGTCAGCCAGCCACCGGCATACGCGAACAAACCGGCGACTGCTGCTACGATGAGTACGACTGATGCGAGCCTGACGATTGAACCGCGTGTACTCACGTGCGAGGGCGGTTGAGCCAATGGTTCTTTTGGATCATTCTGCATGGTTCATGCTCCATTCAACGATTGTCATTGCCAACTCTCATCTACCGTGCGGACCACAGTTGCGCCCTCACGCGTGAAGAATCGCTTCCCCCTCCGGCTGGGTCTACGGCTGATCAGGACTGCGGCAAAGATTGTCCGGCCCGTGGAGTGGGATCCGTGGCGATCATGCCGGACGGCGTAGCAGTGCCAACTGCGCCCGAGCCCTCTGTGCACTCCCGGCAAACGGGCGCCTCGCAGAGCACGCCGAGGGCTCGCGTCGTACCCTGAAACGGCTCGCTGGCTGCCGGTGCATCCTATGCCGTACAGATGCCGCACCTCGACGCGGGTGACAGCATTAGCCGAAAAATTTCCATTGAGTACCCAAAGGGAGCGTCGACATGGACGAAGGCATCGGTCGCGCAAGAAGGGGTTGAGCTACAGGCTCACAAGTGAAGGTCATCCGCAAATCCGCGCTAGGGAAATCTCGCCCAAGCGCGAAGAGGCCCGCCGAAGCGGGCCTTCCTTGGTCAAATTACCTGTTGGCCTATGCACGTTGACCAATAGCCAACGCGGCAATTTCCGAAGAAATTGCCACGTGGTACATGCAACAACAACAACTATCTGAAGAAGAAACGCCTTAACTGCACCCGCTTGTTGACCCGCAGCTCATGCAGCGGTAGCAGCTTCCGTTGCGCACCATGATGGCACCGCACGTAGAGCAACTCGGCGCATCGCCCATCTCATACATGCCGCGCATCGCGTCGGCCGCATGATAGATGCCCCGGTCTTTCAGCTCCGGCATCTGCGGTGCACTGCTCTGCGGAGCCTGCCAGGAATGCGTCTCCGGTGCGACGCCGCCGCCGTCTGCCCATCCTCCACTCGTCGATCCGCTGGCCTGGCCGCTCACCTGACTGCTCACCTGGTTCAGCCGTTTCGCAACCTCTTCGGCCAGCCTGGCCAGCTGCTGCTGCGGAACGGCAGACTCCTCTTCCTGTTCTGTCTCAACCAGCAGGCTCGGCGCGGCAGGCAGTTGCGGCGCCTGCGGGGTGAGGCCCGCGAACAGCGTCAACTGTGTGCCCGAAAGGAAGCGCAGGCTCAGCCAGCGGAAGATGTAATCCATCAGGCTCTTCGCGTAGCCGATCTGCTCGTTGCCCGTCCAGCCCGAAGGCTCGAAGCGTGTGTGCGCAAACTTTTCGCACAGCACCTTGAGCGGCACGCCGTGCTGCAGCGCCAGCGAGACAGACGTCGCAAAGGCATCCATCAAGCCGGAAACCGTTGAGCCCTCCTTCGCCATCTTGATGAAGATCTCGCCCGGCTGACCGGTCGGATAGAGGCCTACGGTGATGTAGCCCTCGTGGCCGGCGATCGAAAACTTATGTGTCACCGACGCGCGCTCTTCCGGCAGCCGGTGGCGCACAGCGCGCGGCGGCCCGCTCAGATCCTGCTCCTGCTCCGCGGCCGGCTGCGTCACCTGCGGCGTAGCCTTCAGCACCGGCACAGCCGCTGCTTTTTGGATCGCCTCCAGCGCATTCTGGAAAGCCGCAGCCGCTGCGATCACCTGTACGGCCGGCACCTCCACCTTTTCACTCGCGTGTGCTTCCAGCGCCTTCAGATCGGCTTCCGCCGCACGCTGCGCGGCCGCCAGATTCGCCAGCACGCGTCCACCCACTCCATCCAGAGCCGAGGGCTGCTTCTTCTCCTCGATGCTCGTATTCAGCGGCTGCGTACCCTTCGAGCCGTCGCGATAAATCGCCACCGCCTTGATGCCTCGCCGCCACGATTCCGCATAGGCCTCGGCCACATCGTCCACCGTGGCCTCATGCGGCAGGTTCACCGTCTTCGAGATCGCGCCCGAAAGGAACGGCTGCGTGGCGGCCATCATCTTGATGTGGCCCATGTAGTGGATCGACCGCGTGCCTTTCGCCGGCTTGAAGCTGCAATCGAACACCGCCAGGTGCTCCGGCTTGATGCCCGGCGCGCCCTCGATCGTGCCCGTCGCATCGATGTAGCTCACGATCGCGTTCACATCGTTGTCCTTGTAGCCCAGCTTGAACAGCGCGGCCGGCACCGTGTTGTTCACGATCTTGATCATGCCGCCGCCCACCAGCTTCTTGTACTTCACCAGCGC
>JASHVE010000606.1 GCA_030039675.1 Acidobacteriaceae bacterium
TGAACGACACGCTGTCGCTGCTGGATTCAATGCTGGCCAACGCGCCGATCGGGCTGGCGTTCTTTGACCGCGGCGGCCGGTTTGTACGCATCAACCAGGTATTTGCCGATCTTACCGGGGTTCCGCTCAGCCGCCACCTGGGGCGCACGCTGCCGGAGCTGCTGCCGCAGCCGGCGGCGCAGAGCCTGGAAAATGCAGTGCTCCGCGTCTTTGCCCAGGACGAGCCTGTGCGCAATCTCGAACTGAGCGGCTACCGCGGAAACTCCGACGGCATGAACCGGAGGGGCGCCTGGACCTGGATCACCAGCTGTTATCCGGTGCGAACGGCGCACCACCAGGCGCGCTGGGTAGGCGTGATCGTGCTGGACGCAAGCGACCGGAAGCGCAATGAAGATGCGCTGCGCAAGACCGAGAAGCTCGCCGTGACAGGCCGGCTGGCTGCTTCGATCGCGCATGAGATCAACAATCCCCTGGAAGCCATCACCAACCTGCTGTTTCTGCTGCGCAACCATACGCCTCTGGACGAGATGGCGCTGAACTACGCGTCGATGGCCGAATACGAGGTGCGCCGCATCTCAGAGATCACGCAGCAGACGCTGCGGTTCTACCGCCAATCCACGCAGCCGGGGCGAACCACCCTCGCGGAACTGCTCGATTCGATTCTTTCGCTGTACCAGGGACGCGTGAACGCTCTGAACCTGCGTGTCGAACGGGACTACGATCCAGAGATGGAGCTATTCTGCTTTGCCGGAGAGATCCGGCAGGTCTTCGCCAACCTGGTAGGCAACTCCATTGACGCAGCGGGCAACGGCGCACGGCTGGTGGTCCGCGCCCGCCGCTCGCGCAACTGGCAAGATCCCGCTGAGGCCGGAGTGCGCTTTGTGGTGGCAGACACCGGCTGCGGCATGGAGCCCGCGGTGCGTGAACGCATCTTCGAAGCATTCTTCACGACCAAAGAAGTGATCGGCACCGGGTTGGGCCTGTGGGTGAGCCACGAGATCCTAATGAAACACCGCGGGATCGTTCACGTGCGCAGCCGCGCCGCACATCCCGATTTTCCCGGTCGTTCCACGGGCACAGTTTTTGAGATCTTTCTGCCCGACGATCCGGAACTGGGCAATGGAGCGCCGGTGATGCAAAGCTAATTCCGTCTGGGCAGCGGTTTTGCCGGGACGGTCTACTGTAAACAACATATTCACTTGACAGACAGCGGATTGCGCTCTAACGTTCCGCTCAAGCCGGCTGCCTGTGCGGCGACCAGCCCTTTTCCCCGCCATTCCACGGCTCTGCTTCCTCATGCAAAGAAGCCAGGACTTGCCCCAGAGCTGAGAGAACGCAGAAGCTCCAGGAGAATCGCAATGAGAAGCCTTGGCCGGTTTCTGTCGGCGGCAGTGACTGCTCTGCTGTTCAGCCTTTCAGGCACTGCCTCAGCCCAGACGCATGTATTCATCCCGCAATCGAGCCTTCCGCAGCCCAGGGACGCGGCAGGCACCACCATGGCGCGCACGCACCTGCGCATACTGGTGCCTTCCGCGACGAAGTCAAGCTTTGGAACCGCGGCGCAGCCGAATGAACTGCCTCCTTTCCCCGGCTACCTGTTTGAAACGCCGGCATCTCTGGCCTGCGTTTATCGTCTCGTGGAAGTGATCGTGCCGGGCTGTAACCCGAACGTGACGACAACCAATCCAACCGGGGGAAACCACGCCATCGCGCTGGTGGATGCCTATGACGATCCGACGGCGGTGAGCGATCTCGCGACATTCTCGGCTCAGTTCGATCTACCCGCCGGGAATCTGACGGTTGTGTTCGCCCAGGGAACGCGCCCGGCGCAGGACAAGACGGGCGGCTGGGAGATTGAAGAGTCATTGGACGTCCAATGGGCGCATGCCATGGCTCCGGAGGCAAAGATCTTTCTGGTGGAAGCGGCGAACAACAGCTTCACGAATCTCTTCAGCGCGGTTGTAACGGCGAGCAATCTGGTGGCTGCGGCCGGGGGCGGCGAGGTTTCGATGAGCTGGGGTGCGGCAGAATTCACGGAAGAGACGGAGTTCGATACCTACCTGACAACGCCGGGCGTTGTGTATTTTGCCTCTTCGGGCGACTCGCCGGGCGTGCAGTATCCGAGCGCGTCTCCTTATGTTGTCTCCGCGGGCGGCACGACCAATTCACGGAATGTCAACACGGGGGACCTGATCAGCCAGAACACGTGGCAGGATGCCGGGAGCGGAGCCAGCGAGGTGGAGACGCGGCCGACGTTCCAAAGCGGGGTTGCCCACGTGGTTCACGATGCGCGCGGCACTCCCGATATCTCATTTGATGCCAACCCCAGCACCGGCGTGTGGATCTTCGACACGAACGCAGTGCTGGGAACCGGCTGGTTTGTGGTGGGCGGCACCAGCGTTTCGTCGCCGTCGCTCTCCGGCATTGTGAATGCCGCGGGCAGTTTTCACACCAGCAGCCAGGCGGAAAACGAAGAGCTTTATACTGCACGGGCAAGCGACTTCGACGACATTACTTATGGCGACTGCGGAGTGAATATCGGGACCTTCGCCGCGCCCGGCTACGATCTCTGCTCCGGCATAGGGACGGTGCGAACGCTGCACGGGAAATAGGCCTATCTCCTGCTTGAGTAAAGGCGTCCGCTGTGGGCGGGCGCCTTTTATTTTTCGGCAGTGAATTTTTGGTTTTTTTTAGAGCCATTGACAGCTTACGTATTTTTTGTGCTACAGTCAGTAACATTATGACGAGTAACACTACACCCGAACACGATCCGGCGGAACTGGGAGAGCTGGAGCGCAGCATCCTGCTCATTGTGTGGCGCATCGGCACGGTAACGGCCGAGCAGGTGCGCGAGGAGCTGGGCCGACCGCTGAAGGACTCGACGATCCGCACGGTGCTGCGACGGCTGGAAGAGAAGGGCTACCTGACGCATACAGTGGAAAGCCGTACGTTCTTTTACAGTCCGGCAGAATCACCGCAGCGCGTGGCGGGCCGCGCCGTGCAGCGCATTGTGGACTGGTTCTGCGAGGGATCAGTGGAGGCGCTGCTGGTGGGGATGGTGGACTCGAAGGTACTGGGGCGGGCGGAACTGCAGCGCCTGGCCGAGCGTATTGCCACGGCGCGGAAGACCTCGACGCCAACCAAGAAGGAGGCAAAGTGATGATGCATGCCGCTATTCCTCTTCTGCTGGGAGCTGCGTTGCGAGCGCTGGCCGCAGCCGTCGTGCTGGGTCTCGGGCTGCGTTTGTTGCGCGTGAAGAACGTGCCAGCGCAGAAAGCGGCCTGGGGCGCGGTACTGATGGCCGCCCTGGCCATGCCGGTACTGATGCGCGTGTCCTGGCTGCCGGCCTGGGCGGAGGTGAAACTGCCGATTCCTTCGTGGATGAACAGACTGAGTACGGCGCCTGCAGCTGGAAATGCGCCGAGCCGCACTGAGTCGCAGGTCCGTTCCGATGCATCGGCAGCACCGGTTGCGACGGACCGCCTCTCGGTGCCGGTAATCTCTCAAGTGCCTTTCGACGCGCCGCCGAGCGCTGCAGTGGACAGCACTTCGACTGCGGCCCCGGCGGATGCGCCCGTTGACGCTTCGGCAAATGCTGTGGATGCCGCGCCGAAAGATTCGCTTGCTCCGGCGGCGGTTGCCACGCCAAAGACGAGCCGCGCTCCGATTGGATTCTTCGACACCGGATGGCTTGCGTATCTCGGCGTTGCTGCGGTTCTGCTGTTCCGGCTGCTGCTGGGGCTGGGTTCGTCGCGGCGGGTTTGGAGGCAGGCGAAACCGGTGAAGATCGAGCCGGATTTTGCGATTCCGGTCCGTTCGAGCCGAAGTGTGGCCTCGCCGGTGAATATCGGCTCGGGCATTCTGTTGCCGGCCGACTACGCGCAGTGGGATGAGGAAAAACTGCGCGTAGTGCTGGCCCACGAGCGCTCGCACGTGCTGCAGCGCGACTTTTATCTGCAACTGGCCGCCGGGCTGTATGCGGCGCTCACATGGTTCAGCCCGCTGGGATGGTGGCTGAAGCGCAAGCTCTCCGAATTGGGTGAGGCGATCAGCGACCGCGCCGGCCTTGAGGCTGCAGCGAGTCCGTCGGCCTACGCGGAGCTGCTGCTTGAGTTCGCGGCGCTCCCAAGGCCGAGCCTCAACGGAGTGGCGATGGCGCACTCGAGCCGGCTTGCGCAGCGCATCGAACGGCTGTTGAATGACGAGAGTTTCCGGCAGGCCTTTGCCGGAAGAAGGCGCGCCCTTTTGGCAGTCGCCGCCGCGCCTGCTGTGCTGATGGCCGCGATGGCGCTGGTTCACGTGCAGGCAGCGGAAATTGTGGCGCACGCGCCGGAGACGCCGGACGCCTCGGCGCAATCGCCCGGCGCATCGACGCTGCAGCAACCCAGCGCGGCAACCGGTCAATCCCAGTCGTCTTCGCACTCATCCGACTCATCTGGCGCGATGGGCCAGGAAGGGCATTCGCGTCCCGAGCAGCCTCAGGTGACCGACGATGAGGGACAGGACCAGGCTGCTCCGCAACCCGCAGCGGCGCCGGCTCCATCTGCAACGCCTGCACTACCGGTCGCTCCGGTTCCCCCGGCGCCTCCGTCTCCGGCGGCTCCGGTGCCAAGCCCGGCGCCGCTCATTCCGCCCATCGACGTGGAAGTGCACGTGCCTCCTATGCCTCCTATGCCTCCTATGCCGTCGATGGCCGCGCTGACTGCGCAGGTTGCCAAAGGCCTTGGCGGCTTCGAGTATGAATGGGGCGACCCTTACGCGCTGGTTGGCGACCCGGGAACCAAGACGCACTACCTCGGAGGCTGGGGCGACTGGGACGGGGACCGTAACGCGGAGATCGAGAAGGCGCGCAAGGTGGCGCATGGGCACTTTCTCTGGTTCCGGCATGATGGCAAGTCGTACATCGTGGATGATCCGGCGATCGTGAGCCAGATTGAAGCGATGGAAAAACCGATGGAAGATCTGAGCGCGCAGATGAAGGATCTGGGAAAGCAAATGCGCGAGGCCGGCCAGCAGGCGCGTGAAGAGGCCCGCAAGGCGCGTGAGATGAGCCGCAGCATTGCCGCTCCCGACCTGACAAAGGAGATGGCCGACCTGAACGCTGCCGTGGCTGCGCTCAAAAGCGCGCAGGGCGGCTCGATCACGCGCGAGCAACTGATGGAGATCGAGCGCAAGGTGGAGGAAGTGCAGCGCAAAGTGATCAATGCCCAGATCAAGGTGGACGTGAAGTGGAGCGATATGGGCGAGTTCGGCAAAGTGCAGGGCGAGTACGGCGAGAAGATGGGAAAATTGGGCGCGCAGATGGGTCAGCTGGCGCGCGAGAACAACGAGAAGATCAGGTCGATCATCGACGAGAGCCTGAAGAACGGAAAGGCGCGGCCCGTGGAGTAAGCGCGTTCCCAGGTTAGGCGCAAAAACAAGAACGCGCCGAACCTGGGGCACCCACTCTCAGAACAGGTTTAATTTTGTGCGGCTGTTCAGGTGGAAGGGGTCGTCTGCGCTGGGCTGCGCCGTGATGGCGTGGCTCATGCAGCGGCTGCGGGATTGCAGGCCGGCGGCGTAAGAGCGCGTGACGTGCAGGCGCTCCATGATGACGTAGCGGACGCGCAGTCCATCGATGGTTGCGGGCAGCGTGGCGGGAACCTGGCGGCGGTCGACGTAGATCACCAGCGCGGCTTCTTTGGGATTGTCGAGGCTCTGGCCAATGCCGACGCCAAAGAAGGCGGGATTCCGGCTCATGAGGCCGGCGACGATCTGTTGCTTGATGTTGATGGCCTGATTCAAAACTGCGGACGATAGCGGGGCGGCGGTTTCGAGTGCGGTCTGAGGAGCCACGCCGTAGGCGAGGGCCTGCGCCGTGGTGGGAATCACAATGGTGCGCACGCCGTTGATTGTCTGCGGGACGGTCACGCTCATGCTCTGGTCGACATACACGATCACTGCGCCTTCACCGATGCGGTCGCTGCTCTTGCCCGCAACAACGCCGAGAACGCCGGCGGAAGGATTTACGAGCGAGCGAGCTGCGCCGAGCGCAGCGTCGGTACGCGACGTTTCAGCATCCGTCAGCGAGTGCGCTTGGGCCGCGGTAGCCGTGGCGTCGCCGTAGTTGAGACAGCTTACGGGATGGTCGGTTGTACCGACGAAGGTGTAAGTGGTTCCCATCTGCGAGTCCAGTTCGTTCAGAACATCGGAAGCGGGATTGGCGACACCCTGGCTCACGCCGGAAGCGTCCACGCCGCCCGCGTAGAACAATCCCACCGGCTCGGCGTCGCTGGTATCTACGATCAATGAGCCCGAGTCGCCCGCATCGCTGAACTGGTTGCCGGTGATCTCAAGCTGATTCGAAAAGGTCTTCGTGTAATAGGGCGTGGTCTCGGCGCAGTTGGAGTAGTAGGAGACCTGCACGGTGGCATTGATGGCCGAGATGGCGGCGCAGGTGAGTCCGGTGGTGCGCCCACTTTTAGCCACGCTCATGTTGATCGTGCCGGTCTCGCCTTTGCCGCCCGTAGAAGACACGCCGGGAGGCGCAGCGGCCAACGTGCCGTCGGATTGCCGCGCACCGAGCTCCAGAATGTTGCCGCTGGTGTTGACTGCGCCGGAGCTCACCTGAGCGATGGCCGCATCCACGTTGCTGCTGGTGGATTTGAGCGGCACAAAGCCAGTGAGCGTGCCGACCAGCGTCTCTGTGCCGCCGTCGTTGTAAGGCGTGCAGTTGTCGTCGATCAGACCTGGCTGCACGATGGGCTCACCGACGCCGGCCTGATCGCTCCGAGCGAGCACATGATTGGCGCTCAGCAGATACTGCGTGCCGCTCGAGTTCTGCAGCAATGCGCCCAGCGTTCCGCCGCAGCAGTCCAAAATGCGGCCGCTCGAGTTTTCATCGTAGTCGTTGTTATTGCCGCCGGAGGAGCCGAGTGCGATCGGCGTAGACAGCTGCTGCTGGTGCGCGGCCGGATTGCTGTCGACATCCGCCGTGTTGAGCAGAATCTCGGAGGCTGTCTTCGAGGATGATGAGCCGACGGTGGCCACAACGTAAGTGGCGGCAGTGGCGCTGATCGTTCCGGGCGCGGTGTAGGTGATGGTGCAGTAGGTGAACGCCTGGGTGCTGCGCACGCAGCTAGGCGTATTCAGCGCACCTTGGCCGCCACTCGATCCGGTGGCCGAACCGGAGAGCGCGTAATTGATGCCGGTGGTGCCTCCGGCTTCGGCCAGATAGCCGGTGACGGTGAGTGTTCCGTTGGCGCCGAGGGCGACATTCTCCGGCGTGAGCGGCTGCAGAAAGCCGGGCGTCACCTGCACCACGGCGGTCGCCTTGTCGCTGGTATTCGAAGTCAGCGTGGCCGTTACTGTGACGTTGACGCTGTCGGCGGTGAGATAGGCAGGTGGCGTGTACTGCCCGGTCGAAGAGATGCTGCCCGCTCCCGCCGTAGCGTCCCCGCCACTTACGCTCCAGGTGACGCCGGCCGCGCCGCCTGCAGTGAGCGAGGCCGAGAACTGCTCGACCGATGTGCCGGAATTGCCGGTCCCGTTGCAGCCGGTGCAATTGGTATCGATGGTGACGGTGCCGGGCGAGATGGAGAAGCCGCCTGAGGAACTCGTGCCGGAGTTGCCGCCGGGCGAACTGGCAGCCAGCGTACCGGCTCCGCAGCCGGCCAAAGCGAAGATGGCCGGCAGCGCGGCGATGACCAACGCGCGCACGGCAAAGCGCGTGAGCGTGCGCGCAGAACTGCACTTCGAGCGCCGCTTCCGCCCTTCCGTCGATTGCGCGCTTAGGCTCAATGTGCGCTTACTGCCTTCCCGATCTTCGACATTACGGCTCACGCCGCTGCGCGCGAAAACCTGCTTGAAAACTTCGAAAAACTCTTTGACGCGCCTTCATCTGCTCCCGTAAGCGCTATGCCCCAGGAACTCGTGGTTCCCCGCGCACACCATGCCCTCAAATGTCATTTTAGACCCCGCCTGCCTCGGAAAAGTTGCCTTGGACTCTCTCCGGCGATAGTGGAGGCCCTTCTTTTTGCCAGAGTTTCATATAGGGAACAGACCGGCGGAGCCACGAGCCCAGCAAAGGGCGCGATGGACGCGCGGGTGGAGATTATTGTCTCAGCGAATTTCTCTTCAACCCTACGGAAAGCATGAAACGAAAGTTGTACAGACGGGGTTCCCGCGGTCCGCTACGCTATCTGCATTGTTCGATTCGCTGTTGTCCTGACCGCTTTCCCAGTCTCCGGTTCTCTCGCGTTTGCAAGATATCTGCTTCGAGTCAAGAGCCCTCCGCATCTTTACCCCTCCTCATCCGGTTGCATCATTTCTCTGCTCACGGGGTCGTCTGCGCGCTGTGGCACACCGTAAACTTGGAGCAGGAGAAACGATGGACTACGTCAACTTCGGACATACCGGATTGAAGGTTTCCCGCATCTGCCTGGGTTGCATGACCTACGGTAGCCCAGCCACGGGCAAGTTGCTGCCCGGGCGGCAGGCATGGGCACTGAACGAAGCGGAGAGCTTTCCCTTCTTTCACCAGGCGCTCGATCTCGGTATCAACTTCTGGGATACGGCGAACGTTTACTCTGGCGGCGACAGCGAAGTTGTGGTGGGGAATTTCCTGAAGGCCCATACCAAGCGCGAGACCATTGTGCTGGCGACAAAGGTGCACGGACAGATGAGCACTGATCCGAACGGCCGCGGCCTTTCGCGCAAAGCCATCCTGCACGAGCTGGACCAGAGTTTGCGCCGGCTGCAGACGGACTACGTGGATCTCTACCAGACCCACCGCTGGGACTACGAGACGCCCATCGAGGAGACGCTCGAAGCGCTGCACGACGTGGTGCAGAGCGGCAAGGTGCGCTACATCGGCGCGTCGAGCATGTACGCGTGGCAGTTTGCCAAGGCGCTGTATCTTGCGCGGCTGAACGGATGGACGCGCTTCGTCTCGATGCAGAACCATTTGAACCTGCTGTATCGCGAAGAAGAGCGCGAGATGCTGCCGCTGTGCCGGGAAGAGGGGATTGCGGTGATTCCGTGGAGTCCGCTGGCGCGGGGACGGCTGGCGCGGCCCTGGCAGAGCGAAGGCAGTAAGCGCGCGGAGACGGACGTCTTCGGCAGAACGATGTACTCGCGCACGGAAGAGGCGGATAAGAAAGTCGTGGACCAGCTCGGACAAGTGGCTGAGCAGCGCGGCATTCCGCGTGCGCAGGTTGCTCTGGCGTGGCTGCTGGCCAAGCCGGGGGTGACTGCGCCGATCGTGGGCGCAACGAAACCACATCATCTGGAAGATGCTGTGGCAGCGCTCTCGGTGAAGCTGACGGCGGAGGAGATCGCTGCTTTGGAAGAGCCGTACATTCCGCACCCGGTGCTCGGCTTCAGTTAGGGCGCCGGAAGCCTTACACTGGCAGCGTCTATCAACGATCTATCAATATGCATCCAGGAGGAACGCCATTTCGACCCCATTGCGATTAGGCGATCTGCTGATCCGCGGCAAGCTCGTCACAGTAGACGATGTGGCGCGAGCGCTTGAGCATCAGGCCAAACATGGCGGCCGGTTGGGCGAAAATCTCGTCACGATCAAGGCCCTCACGCAAGAGGCTCTGGATGCATTTCTCCACCGCCTTCCCGTGGAGCCTGCCGATATCGGCGCGACGGGCATAGACGGGCCGGACCTGATGGGACTGATGCTCAAGCTGATCTACGTGGAGCGGCTGGAGACGGTGCGCCAGTTCGCGAACGCCATCAAGCTGCCGTACCATATCGTGCTCGACCTGGTGCAGATGGCGATCGATCGCAAGCTGCTGATCAGCCTGGGCTCGCGAGAGACGGCGGGCATCGCCGACCTGAGCTACATGTTCACCGAAGAGGGCCGGCGATGGACGCTGGATGCGCTCAATCGCGTGGGGTACACCGGGCCTGCGCCGGTGACGCTCGAGGAGTTCAACTACCAGGTGAATCTGCAGAAGGTGACCAACGAGGTGATCACCTTCGAGCGCATCCGCAAGGCGGTTGTGGCCTTCACGTTTGAGGACGCGCTCATCGAGCAATGCGGGCCGGCGCTGAACTCCGGCCGCGCCATGCTGCTGTATGGGCCGCCGGGCAACGGCAAAACCTCCGTTGCGCACTGCCTGGCCAACGTCTTCAATGACGTGATCTATGTGCCTTATGCCATCAATGTCGAGGGGCAGATCATCCGCGTCTTCGATCCCAGCATTCACATACCGCTGGACCGCGCGGAGGTGACCGAAGACGACATCTCGCTGTCGGTGGTGCGGCGCGAGATCTTTGATGCACGCTGGGTTCCCTGCCGCAGGCCATTTGTGATTGCCGGCGGCGAGCTGACGCTCGATATGCTCGACCTGCGCTACGACGTGCTGGGCCATTTCTACGAGGCGCCGCTGCACCTGAAGGCATTGGGCGGCTGCTTCGTGATCGACGACTTCGGACGGCAGCTGGTGTCGCCGACCAATCTGCTCAACCGCTGGATCGTTCCGCTGGAAAGCCGCGTGGACTATCTCAAGCTGCACACCGGCAAATCGTTCTCGATTCCCTTCGAGGAGATGATCATCTTCTCCACGAACCTGGAGCCGGAAGACCTGATGGACCCTGCCTTTTTGCGCCGCCTGCCGTACAAGATCGAAGTCGGTGCGCCAAGCCTGGAAACATACCTGGAGATCTTCGAGAAAGAGTGTGCGAAGCAAGGGTTCAGCCTGCCGAAAGAAGCTTTCGAAGGGATCATCTACAAGCTCAAAGAAGAAAAGGGACTGGAGTTAGCGGCGTATCAGCCAAAGTTCATCGTGGATCAGGTGGTGGCCAGCTGCCGGTTCCTGCAAATACCTCCCGCTTTCGAGCCGCGCTTTGTGGGCCACGCGCTGGACAACCTGCGGGTGAAGCACCATGCGCCGACGCAGGCGAAGGTGACGTAAGCCAACGGGCGGATTTTTAGCGCGGGTAGCCCTGCCAGAGATATTCAAGCGCTTCGGCCAGCGTCTGCTGTTTGACGCTGTGGTCGGTGTGGCCGGCGTTCCGGGCGAAGACGAACTGATAGTGGTAGCCCCTGGCAGCGAGCACGCGGGCCATGTTTTCATTGGCGACGACCCAGTCGTGCATGTTGTCGCGCATGGCGTTGGGGTTGAAGAGATCGCGGTCGCCGACCTCCATCCAGATGCGGATGGGCTTGGGCGGGCTGTCGGGGATCAGGTGCTCATGGAACTCCCACGCGCCGTGCGGAACGGCGGGGGTGTAGGGCCACTGCTGATTCACGTAGGTTCCGGAATACGAGAGCACGCGGTGGTACCACTCGGGGTGATACCAGGCCATGATGAGCGCGCAGGCGGCGCCGGAGCTGCCGCCCATGGCGGCACGGCCTTCGGGATCGCGCGTTAGCTTAACATGGTACTTCGATTCGACGAGCGGCAGCACTTCTGTCTCGACGAACTCCGCATAGCGGCCGGACATGGTGTCGTATTCAAGGCCTCGCTCGCTGCCCTGCGCGTCGCCGCTGCCGTTGCCAATGGAGATGGCGATCATGGCCGGAACCTTGTGCTCGGCGATCAGGTTGTCGAGGACGGTAAAGAGCAGGCGGTCGGGGCCATCTGCGCCGACGATGAAGGGCGCAGCCGTGCCGGGCACGTATTGCGCCGGAACGTACACGGCGATGTGGCGCGTGTAGGGTGCGGGGTGGCTGGTGGTGACGACGAGCTTCGCTGGATCACTGGGATCGGGCGTGCCGAAGGTGCCGGGGTCGCGCGCGATGCCGGGATAGAGCCTGCTGTCGGCTGAGTCCATGGTGAACTCGTAGACGGCTCCCTTGGGCACGCCTTCGTGTTCGACAGCCTCGGGCGCGGAGTTGTGCATGGGGCCGAGGATGAAGTTGCCGTCAGCGTCGGCGGGCGCGTTTTCGCCATCGGGCAATTCTTTGGCCGGGACGTAGCCGGGCGTGTGCGGATCGCGCGTGGGGGGCGTGGGACGGGGCGGAGGCGTGGCGGCGGGAGGGGTTTGCGCGATTGTGCGGGCGATTCCGACGAACAATCCAATGAACGCGAGAATGGTCGCGAGGCTTGTGATCCAAAGCTTCTTGCGAGGCACAGAAATGTTCATTTGTAATCTCTCGATCAGAAAGATCGTTTGTGGGCTCGAGTTCGTGTTTTCCCAGGTCCCAGAATCGTGACCCTTCGACAAGCTCAGGGCAGGTTCTGGGCACCCATTTTCGGGTTGGGTTGAGAATGGCTGGTTGAGGATTGTGCTTTCCCACCTTAGCCGATGCGCAAAGAACGCGCATCGCCGAAGGTGGGGCACCCATTATTTTGCTGTCCGCAGTTCCCTGGTCCTATCCCCTGTTCCCTGTTTTTATCACGCGACCGTCAGCACCAGCTTGCCGAAGTGGCTGCCTTCTTCCATACGCTCCAGCACCTCACGTGCCTGGGTCCAGTGGAACTCCTCGCCCACGGGACGCAATTGCGCAAAGGCGATGGCGCGGTTCATGTCGAGGAAGTCCTGGCGCGAGCCAACATAGATACCGTGGAGCCGCGCCATTTTATGCAGGATGAGGGGAATCGGGAAGGACTCCGCCGTGCTCGAAAGTACGCCTACTTGGGCAACCGTGCCTCCGGTGCGGATGGAGCGAAGCGAGCGGCCGAGCGTGCCCACGCCGCCTACTTCGACCACGAGGTCTACGCCTTCGCCGCCGGTCTCATCGACAGCCCAGCGCTCCCAGGCGGGGTTCTCCTGATAGTTCAGCACATCGTCTGCGCCAAGAGTCCGCGCGCGCTCAAGCTTCTCGTCGCTGCTCGAAACGAGGAGCACACGCGCGCCATTGAGCTTCGCGAACTGCAGCGCGAAGATCGAGACGCCGCCTGTCCCCTGCAGGAGCAGGGTCGATCCCGGCTTGAGGCCGCCGGCAGCCAACGCGTTCCAAGCCGTGACCGCAGCGCAGGGCAGCGTGGCCGCTTCCTGAAAGCTCAAGTGGTCAGGGATGGGCACGAGGCCGTGCTCATGGAGCACAACGTAGTCGGCCAGCATGCCGTCGATGTCGCCACCTAGAGCGCCTTTGGCCTTGGCCGCCGTGAGCGGGCCGTCGATCCAGTTCTGCATAAAGATGCCGGCCACGCGGTCTCCGGGCTTCCACATGGTCGCGCCCGCACCCACGGCAACCACTTCGCCCGCGCCGTCAGAACACGGGATGCGGGGCAGCGGCAGTTTGGGGTTGTAGAGCCCCTTGACCATCATCAAATCGCGGTAATTGAAGGAGATGGCGCGCACGCCCACCAGCACCTCGCCGGGACCGGGCGTGGGCGTAGGACGCTCCACAAACTCCAAAGAATCAATGCCAAAGCTGGAAATCTGCCAGGCGCGCATGATGAATCCTCAATGAATTTCGGGACTTCAGGTATCTTTCGTTTCTGTTCGCCTCATTCCATGGGATGGGAAAACGCAAAATCTCCTTAGAATGAAGATATGGCTCGTGGTTGGGAAAGTAAATCGGGGGAGGAGCAGATGGCAAATGCCTTGGGGAATGCCGGCGCAGGTCTCGCCAGCGATGACGAACGGCGCGCAGCCGCGCAGGACCGCGCCGCGCGCGAACGCCAGAGACAAGCGCTAAACCTGCAGCGGGAAAACATCCTGTCGCAGCGGACTTCGAACCCTGCGCGGAGAGCGGCACTGGAAGCCGCACTGGCGCAGGTGGAAGCCCAGATCGCTGCGATCGGCTGAGCAGGCGCCGGCGCTTGCATCCGCTCCGGCACTACGCCTCGCGGTGAATCAGCAGCGTGTTCGCCTGGTTTACGCAGGAGAGCGAAACACGCGCGATATTGACGTGTGGTGGCCGGGTCGCAGCCCACAGGATCACGTCTGCGATGTCTTCGCCGGTGAGCGGCGTGAGTCCCTTGTAGACATTGTCCGCGCGTTGCTGGTCGCCGTGGAAGCGCACCACGCTGAACTCGGTTTCCACCAGGCCGGGATCGACGCTGGTGACACGCACCAGTGTTCCGAGGAGATCTTCGCGCAGGCCGTCGCTGATGGCGCGTGCGGCAGCTTTGCTGGCGCAGTAAACTGCTCCATTCGGATAGACCAGCTCGCCGGCCATGGAGCCCAGCGTGATGACGTGACCGCGGCCGCGTACCACCATCCCCGGCACCACCGCGCGAGATACGTAGAGCACGCCCTTCACATTGGTGTCGATCATCTCTTCCCAGTCGTCGATCTTGCCGGTGTAAAGCTTGTCCATGCCGCGGCTCAAGCCGGCGTTGTTCACCAGGATGTCGATATCGGCCCACTCGGGAGGCAATTCATCGATGACGCGCTGCACGGCGCGGCGGCTGCGCACGTCAAGATCGACGGAATAGACGGCGGACGCGCCGAGTTCGAGCGCGCGTGACGCGACCTCAGCCAGCTTGGAAGCGCGGCGGGCGGCGAGCAGCAGCCGCACGCCTTCGCCGGCGAAAGCGAACGCGGTAGCCGCGCCGATGCCGGCGCTGGCCCCGGTAATGAAGACTGTCTTCCCTTTGAGGGTCATCGCTTTCATCTTACAGGCGCTTGGCTGCGAAGCTGGGCCGCGTGGTATTGGGCCACGGCCCAATCTTCTTCTCCCAGGCCGTTCTTGCGCGCCTCGGCGAAGATCTGGGCCAGCGAGTCGGCCAGGCTGAGGCGTGTGCCGCGGGCGGCAGCGGCTTCGCGCAGCAGACGCAGATCTTTCTCGCCGACGTCGAGGCTCGCGCCGGGCACCTCAGGAGGATGAAGCATCACGTTGTAATACGCCGCATAATACGCCGACTGAAAGAGCGCGCTGTTCACGGTGTCGGCGAAGATCTGAGGATCGAGGCCCTGGCTACTGGCATAGACGAACGATTCGCTGAGCGAGTGAATCATGGCGCTGATGAGAAAGTTGCCGCCCAGCTTGACGGCATTTGCAAGGCGAGGCTCCGTGCCCACCACCGAGATGCCGCGCGACATGGGCTCGAGCACCGGCCGCGCCCTGCCGATTGCTTTCTCCGTTCCGGCGGCCACGATCCACAAGCGCCCCTGCTCGGCCACACTCGGGCGGCCGAAGACAGGCGCGGCCACAAAGTCGATGCCGCGTTTAGCGTGCTCCGCCGTCAGCCGTTCGCTCAGAGCCACGCTGATGGTGCTGCATGCGATGTGAAGTGCGCCGGGTGAAAGCGCGTCCATCAGCCCGTTGGGGCCAAACAGCACCTCTTCATACGCCGCATCATCGAAGAGCATGGTGATGACAGCATCGGCGCCGAGTTCGGCCTCTGCCGGGGTGGCTGAGGCGATGGCGCCTTCGCGGATGAGCGGTTTGGTGCGCCCCTCGGTGCGGTTCCACACCGACAATTCGTGGCCGGCGGCGAGCAGGCGCAGCGCCATTGGCGTTCCCATGCTGCCGAGTCCTAAAAATCCAATTTTCATTGTGCGTTCTTTCTCCGTATTACCTACTCTTGAATGGATGTGCGGCTGAGAGGAAAGACGCTGCGCTTGCGCCGCAAAGCACGCCATAGGCACAGCGCTTTCGGTGGGTCCTAATCTCATTGAGCATACCTTCAGGGGCTAAAGCCCCTGGAGTCTTTGCTGCAGTATGGCTCGGCTAAAGCCGTGCCCTTTCAAGAACACAGCAGGACATTGTGGCGCTTTTCCACATTGCGGTTCTTTCACAGTGCGAAAGATACACTGGAGCCATGACGATTTTCAAAGTCATCGTACTTGCTGTGATTCAAGGGCTCGCGGAGTTGCTGCCGGTTTCGAGCTCCGCACACGTCGTGGTGGCGGAAAAGCTGATGGGCCTCGACCCGTCCTCCCCTGAGATGACGCTTCTGCTGGTGATGCTGCACACGGGCACCATGTTCGCCGTTCTGGTCTATTTCTGGAAGACGTGGAAGAAGGTGTATTTTTCGAGCCGGGATGCGTTCCGGCGGTTTGCAATCCTGGTGATCTGGGCGACGCTGCTGACCGGGATCGTGGGCGAGGTGCTCAAGAAGATCATCGAGAAGACGCTGTTTCGCGGCGCAGCCAAGGCGGAGATCGAGCTGCTGTTCAGCCATCTTGAATTGATTGCTCCCGCGCTGGCGGCGGCGGGGGTGTTGATTTTGATTGCCGGGCTCGCCGAGAAGCGCAAACACGAGCATGCCGCAGCCACAGGACAGAAATTGCGAACGGGCGAAGGCACGTTGACGCTGAAGCAGGCCGGATGGATGGGACTGGTGCAGGGACTGGCCCTGCCTTTCCGCGGGTTCTCGCGCTCCGGTTCGACGATCTCGACGGGCATGCTCGCAGGCGCAGCGAAAGAGCCGGCCGAGCGCTTCAGCTTTGCGCTGGCCGTGGTGCTGACGCCGCCGGTGGTGCTGATGGAGGCGCTGCGCCTGGTCCACGCGGCGCATGCGGCGAGCGCCGCGGGAGCGCCGATCGATTTGCATGCTGCGTTCGTCACCAGCCTGCTTGGGGC
>JASHVE010000607.1 GCA_030039675.1 Acidobacteriaceae bacterium
TCGAGAGCTGTCATAAAGCAGATATTCTGACCCCGGTCTACATCACGATCATGCTGGATCAATACTCGGCCGAGCAGCACGCCGACTGGCGAGTTCTAGACGAGCATGGGACTACGGATGGCGCCACGCCTTTAGAGGCGGGCTGGAAACGGCTGTGTATCAATACGCCGTATCTAGACTATGTGTGTGCGCAGGCAGAAGAAGTCGCAAAAAATTACGATGCAGACGGATTTTGGTTCGATATTGTCTACTATCCGTCCTACGGTTGTTTCTGTCATTACTGCATAGAGGAAAGAGAAAAACTCGGACTAGATTCCAGCAAAGAGGACGATCGCGCTAAACACATGGGCATGGTGATCGAGCGTGGAATGGATCGCCTTGAATCTACTGTGAGGCGGTACCGGCCCCATGTTGCCACTTTCTTTAACGGCCAGGTACGCATCGGAATGAGGCCCTACCTCAAGCATTACACGCAGATTGAGGTGGAATCTCTGCCCGGAGGCGGCTGGGGTTATACCCATTTCGCAGTGATGTCGCGATACGTGCGCAATTTCGGTCTTGATTATCTGGGAATGGATGCTCGCTTTCACCGCTCATGGGGTGACTTCGGGTCTCTTCGGAATCAGGCCGCATTAGACTACGAATGCTTTCGGATGCTGGCTCAGGCTGGCAAATGTTCGATCGGCGATCAGATGCATCCGCGAGCAAGGCTGCTAAATCCTGTTTATGAGCGCATCGGGCGCACTTACAAATGCGTGAAGGAGAAAGAGCCCTGGTGCGCCGGAGCGCACGCTGTAACGGAAATTGGCTTTCTCTCTACTGCAAACAGCTTAGAGCCTGGCACAATTGCTTCGTCAGATGCGGGCATATCCAATATGCTGACGGAGCTACATCACCAGTTCGACGTGCTCGATCGCGAATCCGACTTTTCCCGCTATCGGCTACTCATACTTCCGGACTCCCATCGTCTGGATCGGGATCTGCTCGAGAAAGTGCAAAGGTATATTGACGGCGGCGGCAAATTGTTGCTGAGTTATGAGTCCGGGTTGGATTCAGACGGAAAGCAGTTCGCCCTGAAAGCTGCCGGGCTGGAGTACGTGGGTCTCTCACCGTACCCTGGGGATGGCGGCGATTACTTTGAGGCGCTGGAAGGTGTGAACCAAGACATTGACCCCATCGTGCAATTCACCTATGCTACGGGTTTATTGGTGAAGGCCGGCCGGGGAACCTCCGTGCTGACACGTCTCTGGAAGCCGTACTTCGACCGCACGTACATACACTTCAGCTCACACCATCAGACTCCGCCTGACGGTGCAACGGACTATACGGTCGTTTCGCAAAACGGAGACGTCATCTATATCTCGTTCCCAATTTTTAGGGCCTATGCAGAGAATGCCTACCGCTCCCACAAGTTGCTGGTGAGAAACTGCCTCCGACGCCTTCTTTCTGATCCGCTGATCAAGGCGGAGCTTCCTTCCACCGCTGAGGCCTCATTGACTGAACAGCCCGGGAGGAGGATCGTGCATCTGTTGCATTACCCAGCCACGCGACGAGCTCCTGACCTGGATATCGTTGAGGAGGCGATCCCTCTCGCAAACGTGAAGATTGGGGTAAGAATGGATAAGGAGCCTTCTCGAGTTTACATAGCGCCTCAGAGGCTGAGCTTGAGATTTGCATTCGACGGCAAATACGCTGAGACTGTCGTTCCGTCGGTGGAAGGGCACCAAATGGTGGTGTTCGAGACTTAGAAACCGTAGGCACTGCCGACAAAATGTTTAGGAATCGATCAAGTAGCCGATTTGCCATCGAGCCAAAGGGTTTCGTAAGGTTTCAGGGTCAAACGCGCGGGAATGGTGCGTTGCGAGATGCGATCTTGTGATTCCGATTGGAATAAGCAGAGTTGCGACTCCGCGGTCTTATTGATCACAAACACGCTATGGTCGGTTCGTGGCACCGCCAGCACACCGTCTGGCAGAGGAGCTGCCAGCAGGTTGTGGGTAGAGGGGGAGCACTTACCGATGAGGGTGAGAAAGCTGTCGTCCGCGGGCCAGAAGGCGAGCTTGATGACCTGGCCGCGGCCCAGCTTGCGCAAGGTGGCTGCGGGCTTGCCATCAACGATCTGCTGGTCGCTCGCAAAGATAGCGATCGTGTTTGTATCCGACCCGTTGATCTCCAGGTACTCGATATAGCCGTCAAGGCCGGCGGGGGAGCGGTCGTTCACCCCTGCTCCGTTCCAGTTCACAAAAAGCTGCGCCTTGCCGCCCCTTTCCGGCGAGCCGGTCAAGCGCACCGTACAGATCAAGCTGCCGGTGAGCCCGGCCAGATTGGCGCCGAAACCGTCGCCGCGAAAGACGCCGTTGCGATCCATATATGCCGTGAAGGGGGTAACAATCAGAGTGCCTCCTTGCAGCACGTACTGGCGCATCGACTCAACAGCCACCTCATTGTCGAACGCGATGTCCGCGGGCAGTAGCAGCATGTCATACTTGCGCAGGTTGTCAGGCTGCCCGGCCTGAAGGGAATTGACAGTGTCGACGCCAATACCCAGACGGTGAAGAGCCGTGAAGGCTCCGGTAAAAACCGACTCGCTGTTGTCGATGGTGGGATAGATTTCGAGCGCGGCGCGGCTATCGAAGTCGGTCAACACGGCGGCGCGGCTGGCCACTGGGTGATCGAGAAGCGACTTTCCCCAGCGCTCAAAGAAAGCGCCGAGCTCGACGGCCCATTCGACGTCCGGTTCGGGATGGCCTGACCAGTCCAGCAGCCCGCCACAAATCGGAAAGTGGCCGCCGCGCCAGCGGTTGCCGGACCAGTACATGATGCCGCACGCCCCAAAGGCTGCCAGTAGCAGGTCCCACATGCGTAACTGCTCTCTGCTTGGCGCCACAGCCCAGATCCTGGTATCGCCGAAGGCGCCGAACAGAGCTTCGGTGACGATCATTCTGCCTTTGCCGTAGCAGGAGCGGTGCATGTCGAGTTGCCACGGTGCATCATTCCAGCCGCCTACTGGCTTGTCGGTGCTGCCCTGGTAATAGTTCAGGCCGGCAATCGACATGAAGGACTGAGCTCTGGGATCGTCGGCAATTGCCGTCCATAGCGGAATCCAATCGGTCAAGATCCACTGCTTTGCGCCGGCAGCGCGAATCAAGGCCGCCTGCTCGGCGAGAAATCCGAGGATCACATCGCGCCGGAAATGGTGTTCGGCAAGGGAAAGCGCGGGCAGAGCGACGCGCACGTTGGACGGCTCCTCCACGCCCTGGCGCGGCTGAGGAACCTGATCGAAGGACTGTATCTTCATGCCCCAGTCAGCCAGGTGCAGCTTCTCGTTGAATTCCTCCGGGGTATGAAAGGTCTGCTCAAGCCACTCGCGCCATGCATGGTTGCAAGCCGGGTTATAGCAGATAATCTGCTCTACAAATTCAATCTCGTTATCCAACTGCCAGCCGATCACCGCAGGATGATCGTGAAACTCAGCGGCCAGCGCCTGAATATATCTCCTGCAGGCAGCGCGATACAGAGGATGGTTCAGGCAAGGACACTTCCGGCTCATGGGATCGACAGGACCGTAACCCGGTTCCAGCACGACCAGGATCTCGGGATGGGCGGCCGCCAGCCACTG
>JASHVE010000608.1 GCA_030039675.1 Acidobacteriaceae bacterium
CGGCTTCGACGGCCTGCTGCAGTGCATAGGCTTTGGCCACGCCGACCGTCAGATTCCGGATGCGGCCGATGACGCCTACGCGCTCTGTCACGCTGATGGCGCCGCGGGCGTCGAGCAGGTTGAACAGGTTTGAGCATTTGAGCGCGAGCTCGTAAGTGGCCAGCAGCGGGAATTTTTTCTTTTGCTTTGGACTGATGTTCTCGTCTGCAAGCAAGATGTTGGCCTGCTCGATGAGGGACTGCGCCTCGGCTTCGAAGCTGTTGAAATGCTCCCAGAGGCGCGGCACGTCGGCGTATTCGAAGTTGTAGACCGAGAACTGCAGCTCTTCGGCGAGGCGCACGTCGCCGTAGGTCACCGGTGCACCGGTTTTCCACCCCAGCGACGAAGACCTGTCGCTGGGGACCCCGGTTTTCCACCCCAGCGACGAAGACCTGTCGCTGGGGACCCCGGTTTTCCACCCCAGCGACGAAGACCTGTCGCTGGGGACCCCGGTTTCAGGATCGCGCGCCCAGACAATGTCGTAGATGGAGTCAACGTCCTGGAGGAAGGCGGCGATGCGCTCCATGCCGTAGGTGAGCTCGGCGCAGATGGGGTCGAGATCGAGGCCGCCGCACTGCTGGAAGTAGGTGAACTGCGTGATCTCAAGACCGTCGAGCATCACCTGCCAGCCCACGCCCCAGGCACCACCTGCGGGCCACTCCCAGTTGTCTTCTTCGAATTTGAGGTCGTGCTTTTTGAGGTCGATGCCCATGGCTTCGAGCGATTCGAGATAGAGCTCCTGCACGTTCGCCGGCGGCGGCTTGAGGATGAGCTGAAACTGCGTGTGCTTGAACAGCCGGTTGGGGTTCTCGCCGTAGCGGCCGTCGGCGGGACGGCGCGAGGGCTGCGCGTAGCCGACTTTGTAGGGCCTGGGGCCGAGCACGCGCAGAAAAGTTTCGGGCGCCATAGTGCCCGCGCCGACCTCGACGTCATAGGGCTGCTGCAGGACGCAGCCTCGCTCGGCCCAGAAGGCCTGCAGGCGAAAGAGCAATTCCTGAAATGTGAGCGCGGAGGGCTTTAACGATGGCGTGGATTGGGCTGCGGACACTGGCACTTCTCTCTCATCGGGTCTCGCAAGTCATTTTATCAGCCGGATGCTGCAAGGATCGGGTTGGCAGAGAAATGCGCATCCGTCGTGTTCGCCGCGGTTGCCAAGCTCGGGGAACAAATCATTGTTGCTTGGCACACACCCGCGCCATCCAGTCCAGACTCAAAGGTACAAAGTCATCGAACAGATCGTTGTGCCCTCTGGCGGGAAATGTGTGCATCTCCTTTGGCTCATTTGCAAGGTCGTAAAGTGCGCGCCCCTGTGCAGGCGGAACGACCTCGTCTCTCGCCCCGTTCACCATCAGGACAGGCACGTGAATATCGCCGATCTTTTTTGCATTCTCGAAACGGTCGCGAACCAGAATACCGACTGGAAAGAGCGAAAAGTGTGCCTGCGCCACCTTGGGCATCGATATGAAGGGCGCAAGCAGAATCAGCCCGCCGACACGGTTCTTCCGGGCCATCTCGACCGCCACTCCAGTGCCCAGTGAATGCCCCATCAGAATGATCTGCTGTGTGCCGACGCCCCGCCGCGTCAGTTCGCCCACATAAGCACGCCCGTCGGCATAGAGTCCTGCTTCCGTCGGTTCACCCGGCAACCCGCTGTAGCCCCGATACTCCGCAACCAGAAAGCCATAACCGGCAGCAATGTAGGGATCAGCAATCTGCGCGGCCGTGTGAAGGCTGTCCGCATTGCCATGAAAGAAAATGATTGTGCAAGGCTTGCTGGTGGCCGGCGCATACCACGCCTTCAGATCAATCCCATCTGCCGTTCGAACTGAAATCTCTTGAAGGGCCTTGTTCGCATTTGCCGCCGCCAGCGATACGTAGGAATGGCTCGGGTAGTAAAGCAGGCTCCGCTGCGTGAAGAAGACCGCCGCGGTCAGGAGAAGATATAGAGCCAGCGCGGCGCAGCAAAGAATAGTAAACACTCTCAAGAGGCGGCCTTGTCGGAAACAGAGAAATGACAACCCAACTTCGAACTATTATTCCGAGCCTGACAGGACTCGCAGTCTACCCAACGGGCACCTCGACCTGGGTGACGAAGACTTCGCTGTGCAGCCGCCGCTCAACCTCAAAAGGCAGGCCGTCTCGGAAAACAGCGTCAGCGCTTCAATGAGATTGGGGCGCGCCTCTTCGATCGTTTCACCCTGGCCGCGATATCAAGTTCCGGACACGGGCCGCAACGCCATCGTCTTCGCGCTCGATAATCGCCGTCATCCGCTGCGGGCTGGGCATATTCGGATTCTACGCCATCCCGATTCACTCAATCCGGCATTCTTATCCGCCAAGCCGGCCCAGTGCTTCGGCGGTGCGGAGCTTGCGCTCCAGGTGCCGTTCGAGGGCTTGGAGCGTGAAGCGGCGGAGGTCCTGGGCGCGGCGGCGAGGCCAGGGCTCGCCGACGAACGCGGCCACCGGCGCGCGCAGCATGCGCTGCGCAAGCTGCCATGAATCCTTCGACAGCGCGCTCGCGCTGCCATTGCGATGCAACGCGCAGAACAGCCCATCGGCATAAGAGCTAAAGCTCACTTCTGCGGCCTGTAACGGCTCGCCGCACACCATGCAGTGGCCGATATCCGGAAGCAGACCCATCAGCCGCGTCATCCACAAGGAAAAATAGGTCAGCGCCATCCACGGTTGCGCGGTTTCCGACTCGACCGCCGAGGTTTGTTCCAGCACCGAGACGAGCAGGCGGAAGACGGCGTCCTGCGGGTCGTGTTCGGGCAGGGACTCGTCGAGCACCTCGGCATAGAAGCTGAGGACGGCCATGCGCGGGGGGTCGACGGGCGCGGAGAGCGGCGAGCGAATGATCTCAAGCTGGTCGAG
>JASHVE010000609.1 GCA_030039675.1 Acidobacteriaceae bacterium
ACGGCAGATCGCCTGGCGAAACGCTATGGGCTGATCCCCCCGGATGGCAGCGGAATCTACGGTCCCGGCGAAACGCTCACCTACGCCTGCCAGCGGCTGCTCACCGCGCACACCCCGGCGCGCGAGTTTCCGCGCGGCATGATCTCGAAGAATCCGTTTGCGAATGAGGTGGCGCCGCCCAAAGAAGAGTTCAAGCGGTTGCAGGCGGGCGGATTCAAGGATTGGCGGCTGGTGGTGGACGGGACGGTGGCCCGGCCAATGTCGTTCTCGCTTGCCGATCTGAAAAGCCTGCCGATTCACAGCCAGATCACCGAGGTTGCCTGCGAAGAAGGCTGGTCGTATATCGCCGAATGGATCGGCACGCCTCTCTCCTCGGTTCTGCGCGAAGTAGGCGTGCTGCCGCAATCGCGTTACGTCGTCTATTACGCGATCGAAAAAGGCCTGTGGGAGAGTATCGACATGGCCGACGCAATGCACCCTAACACGCTGCTGACCATGGGCATGAACGACGGCGATCTTCCCGTGCCCTTTGGCGGCCCGCTGCGCCTGCGCGTGCCCCGCCAGCTTGGCTACAAGAGCCTGAAATTCCTTACGCACATCACAGTGACCGACAATATCAAGAAGTTCGGCAAGGGACTGGGGTCCGTCGATCCCGAATACGGGTACGCGTGGTACGCCGGGATTTAGCGCCGGTCGCGTCCATTTTTCTTGACGGAAGCCCGCCGCTGTGCAACTCTTACGAAAACTCCTCCGCGTCTCACCAAGTCATCGCGTGCGCTTCATTGAACCAAGGGGCCCCTTGTGCGCAGCTCATGAGGTTCTCCTATGCAGCGTCGAAATGGAATCGTTGCATTTGCCGCGCTCAGTTCCGTTCTGCTCTCCGGCGCGAGTTCGCCCAGTTCCTGCTCCAACAGCTCTTCCATCGGCCCCTCCAAGGGTGAGGTTGTCGGAGCGGCTGTAGGGATCGGCGCGGCTATTGCCGTCGGCACCATCGTTCTTGTCGAAGTGCACAAATCGCACCACACCATCAAGGGTTGCGTCACGGCCGGCCCCCGCGGCATCGAGGTGCAAAACGAACGCGACAAGAAGATCTATGCCCTCACCGGCATCACGGCCAACGTGAAAGTCGGAGACATCGTCCAGGTCCAGGGCAACAGGAACAAGGACCAGAAAGACAGCAGAGGCAACGGGGACTTCGCTGTCGCAAAGATCAGCCGGGATTACGGCCCGTGCAAAGCAGCCACTTCGACGTCAACCGGGGCGCTTGCCTCTAACCTTGCCCCCTAGAGCAGTTCCACAGTTCGTGTGGCCTTTTCTGGATTCAACCGAGGTGGCTTTTTCTTGTTGAAAAAGCCGCTTCGTTTCCTGGCTCCGGGATACGGTAACGATGGAGCTGCTGTAGCTCACATCCCATCCGCCTCTTTCGTGTACAAATCGCTTTGTATCTGGCGTGGTTTGTGTTTTTCTAAACAGAACGCGCCTATGCTGAAGCAGCTAGAAAAATACTTTGAATTTGCCCGTCTGGAGACGAACTGGCGCACTGAGATTCTGGCCGGCGTCACCACGTTCCTGACGATGGCCTACATCGTCCTGGTGAACCCCGCGATTCTGGCCGATGCCGGTGTGCCCTTGCCCGCGGTGACCGCGGCTACGTGCCTCTCGGCTGCATTCGGCTCCATTTTGATGGGCATTATCGCGCGCTATCCCATCGCGCTCGCGCCCGGCATGGGCCTCAACGCTTACTTCACTTACACGGTCTGCCTCAAGATGCACGTCCCCTGGCAAACAGCGTTAGGCGCGGTCTTTCTCTCCGGTGTCATCTTTCTCGCGCTTACCGCCGCCGGCATCCGCCAGATGATTCTGCACGCCATCCCACACCAGCTCTACGCGGCCGTCGCCGGCGGCATCGGCCTCTTCATTGCCTTCATCGGCTTTCAGCATGCAGGGTTGGTTATCGGTGATCCCAAAACTCTTGTCGGCATGGGCAACATCCGGAATCCGACCACCTATCTTTCGCTCTTCGGCCTCATCTTCATGGTCGCGCTCGAAATCAAGAAAGTGCGCGGCTCCATCCTCATCGGGGTGCTCACCATCACAGGCATCGCATGGGCGATGCACCTCGTGCGCTGGACCCCCTCCAGCGTCGGCTTTGAGGCGCTCACGCAAACCGCCTTTAAACTTGATATTCGCGGCGCCGTCAACAAAGGGCTGCTTGAAATCATCTTCGTCTTTTTTTTCGTCGACCTCTTCGACAATCTCGGCACGCTGGTCGCCGTCACCAAGCGTGCCGGCCTCATCGCCGCCGACCACTCGATACCGCGGTTGAGCCGAATTTTGTTCGCCGATGCAGCCTCCACTGTCTTTGGTTCGTTATTCGGCACCTCGACCGTTACCAGCTATGTGGAATCGACGGCCGGCGTGGCGGCGGGCGGCCGCTCCGGAGTCACCGCCATCGTCACCGGCCTTTTGTTCCTTGGAGCCATCGGCGCTGCGCCGTTCATCGGCATTGTGCCTTCCGCGGCTACCGCGCCCGCACTCATCCTGGTGGGCTCGCTCATGCTCGCTGCCATTACCGAGATTCACTGGCATGACCCGCTCGTCGCCGTACCGGCCTTTCTCACGCTGGTGCTTATCCCCTTCACCTACTCGATCGCCAACGGCCTCGGCTTCGGCATCGTCGCCTGGGCGGTGCTGCACTTGTTCGCGGGCAAGTTCCGCCGCCAGGATTGGCTGCTTTACCTGCTGGCCGCGCTCTTTCTCGTCCGCTTCATCTATCTGGGAACGAGCTAAGCCCTCTACGAGTGTTGGGTGCCGGCCATCACGCCTCGCGCCTTGCCCGCGAGCGTATACTTGCGGACAATTCGACTTCCCCCAAAGGCAAGTTGCGCCATGGATTCATCGCCGATCTTTGTTCCGGGCTCACTGCAAAACGCGGCTATTCTCACCGTCATTCTTGCCTTCGCCGGCTATCTCGTTACATTTATGAGCACGCGTATGATGGCGCGCCGCGCTGACCGTCTGCGCCTCGTCAACCAGCGCCTGAACAAGTTCTACGGTCCGCTGTACGTGGCTACTGTCGCCGGAAACATCGCGTACCGTTCGCTTCTCCAGAAACAGGGCAAGACTCATTGTCATCCCATCCGCGACGAGGAAATCAAGGAGTGGGTGCTGTGGATGACCGCGATCTTCATGCCGCTGAACGATATTCGTGAGAGAATCATCATCGAGAATGCACACCTGATCATCGAAGAAGAGATGCCGCAATGCCTGCTCGACTTTGTCACGCACGTGGTCGGCTACAAGGCCCTGCTCTCGAAGTGGGCCGAAGGGGACTACTCCGAACGCCGCTCGATGATCGGCTGGCCGCCGGAGTTCGATCTGTACGTCGAACGCTCCTATCAGGCTCTCAAGGCCGAGCAGACACGCCTGTTGCATAATGCCGCTTCGCGCGCCTGGCGCCGGCTCACTGGCCGCAAGTCCAGTCAGAACTAGGAGCGCCCCTGCGCGCGCGGGAAGCTGCGCCGACACTGCGCGTCACGGCACGAACAGATGCAGCCGCACGCGCCAGTGAGTGCTCTCTCCCGGCTGCAGTGTCACCATGCCGGTGTTTGTAGTTCCCCACTCCTTGCCGAACGGGTCAGCCAGATTGTATTGGTCCTCGATGGCCACAAAGCTCTTATCCGGCGGTGCATACATCTGAATGCTCTTGATCTCGGGCGACAGGCCCTCGATATCCACTCCATAATGCGCAGCGGGATCAATCACCTGCGTACTCACTCCGCCGTTCTTCCACTCCAGGTGGCTCCAGTTATCGTCAAAAAAGTTATTGCGCAGAGGCACGCCGCCCGGCGCGCGCAGATCGAAGCGGGTGCCTTCCACCGGCAGCAGCTTGCCCGTGGGAAACACATTGTCGTAGTTGTCCACCTGGGCCACCATAGAGCCGGGGATGTGCACACGCACCTGGGTGCGATTCTCTGAAGGCAGATTGAAATAAGGATGCCAGCCAATGGCCATCGGCTCGGGCTCGCCGCCTATGTTGTGCGCAACGATCGAAGCGTCGACCGCCTGCGCTGTCAGCGTGATCGTCACTACGAGATCGGTCTTAGAGAGCCAGTGCCCGCCGAAGCTGCCCGCGTGAATCACGCCTGTCACCTGTTCTGCGCCCGGCATCCTGCTCACGCGCACATCGTCGGTCTTCGCCTTGAGGATCAGCCCATGCATCGCGTGCCGCTCTGCGCCGGGCAATTTGCCCACATTATTGGCAGGCAGCGTAAGCAGGCGACCCTCCCACTCGGTGGTCAGGGTCTTGCCGTCTGCGGAGACTTTGCCTCGAATGCGGTTAGGATACGGACAGAGAAACGCCGCGCCCATCCGGTAGCCCAGATCGCCGTTCGCGGTGTCCTGCTTGTCGAGCATCTTCTCCGCAGTGGACACGTCGGGCGAAGCCAGCACGTTCACCAGACCCCTGCCGGGGAAATTGGCGGTGATGGAAAGAATCTCCATGCCGCGGCCGGGCATGACCGTAACACTCGTGAACTCCGGTACGGTCGTGCTGACCGCGGTCCGGCTGAGAGCAACGATATTCTGGCCGCCAATCTGCGGAACCGATTGCGCTCGTGCGCTCGCAAACAGGCAGCCGGACATCAGCGCTATGCAGACAAAACTGCAAAAATGAGGTCTCATGGGAAATAGCGTCCTCAAAAAAATAACATCGATTTCTCACCAGGAAAAAGCCCCGCGTCCTCTGCCCTTCATAACGAAATTCGGAGCAATTTGGAGACGGTGCCATTCTACGCTCAGCGGTCGACCCACCGAGGGCCCGGGATCTGCATCACCAGAAGACGACCAGCAGCCGTCCCATTTGCGAAGATAACCAGGAAGATAACCGCGGAGACAACTTCATGAGTGGAAACGGGCGTGTCGCAGTCGTAACGGGAGGAACGCAGGGCATCGGCCGCAAGACGGCAGAGACTCTCGCCACGCGAGGCTATCGCGTCGCCATCATCGATCTGCGCGATCCGGCTGAGACGGTGCGTACGATCGAAGACCATGGCTGCGATGCGATGGGCTATACCGGCAACATTGCCCAGGAGTCCGTTATCGAGCACTTCGCCGAGCAGGTATTCCATCGTTTGGGCCGCGCGGACGTACTGGTGAACAACGCCGGCATCAGCCTGATCTCTCCGGCCGAAGACACCGCAGCCGCAGAGTTCCGGCGTGTGCTTGAGGTAAATCTCGTTGCGCCGTTCCTCTTGGCGAAAACCTTTGGCGCCAGAATGCTCGAGGCCCGCAGCGGCTCGATTATCAACGTGGCCTCCGTTGCCGGACTCTTCGGCATTGCCGACCGCGCCGCCTACAACGCATCGAAGCACGGCCTGATCGGCCTCACCCGCACGCTCGCCGCCGAGTGGGGCGGCCGCGGCATTCGCGTGAATGCCGTCTGCCCCGGCTGGGTAAAAACGGAGATGGATCACGCCGACCAGGCAAGCGGAAGCTATACAGACGCCGACATCGTCGGCCGTGTGCCGATGGCCCGCTTCGCTTATCCCGGCGACATCGCGCAGGCAATCGCTTTCCTCGCCGATGACGAGCAGAGCGGCTTCATCAACGGCCATGCACTCTCGATCGATGGCGGCTGGGCCGCCGATGGAAGCTGGGAGTCGCTTCGCCTCGGCAAGCGGTAAATGCGCGCTTCTGTTCGCAAATCAACGGCCAGCGCGGCGGGCCATTGTCTTGTCGAAGACATCCGGCGAGAAGAATCGAGCGAAATATACCGGTTTGGGCGTGCGCTGCGATAAACTGAGCGCGATTAGCGAAGATGGGCGCAGTCGTCGCAGCCCCTATCTTTCTTAAAGGTTGGCGGGAAACTTGGACGGTTCCAGCAAAAAAGACTACGTGGGTCAAAGGCTCCTGCACTATCAGGTGACCGAGCGTATTGGAGCCGGAGGCTTGGGTATAGTTTGCCGCGCCATCGATCTGAAGCAAAAGCGCACTGTTGCTCTGAAATTCTTCCCGGCTTCACTCACCACCGGCGAAGAGGCCAGGCTGCGCTTCGTGCGCGAAATGAGGATGTGCTCCACCCTGGAACACCCGAATATCGGCACCCTGTACGCGCTCGAAGAGACCGGCGACGGAAGACTGTTCCTGGTGATGGCCTATTACGAGGGCCCTACGCTGGCCAAGCGCATCGACCAGGGACCGCCCATCGCTCCGAACGAAGCAGTCTCCGTCGCGCTGCAGTTGCTGCAGGGGCTTGCCGAAGCCCACACGAAAGGCGCGATTCACGGTGACGTTAAACCCGAGAACCTTATTTTCACCGGCCTGGGCGTGCTCAAGATTCTCGACTTCGGGCTGGCCAAGTTTTACGGCAACCCGGACTACGCACCCAGTTCGATTCCAGGCACTGTGGCGTATATGTCGCCGGAACGGGCGACCGGCGCGCCGGCAGACCGCCGTTCCGATTTGTGGGCCGCCGGAGTCGTGCTGCACGAGATGCTCACCGGCAAACGGCTCTTCCCTGGTACTGACCCAAACGCGATCATGGAGACCATTCTCGCCGACCAGCCGGTCGCGGTCGCTGGAATACCGGACGGTCTGAACCGGATCGTCGCCAAGGCGCTCGAAAAGAATCCCAATCTGCGCTACCAGGACGTCAGCGAGTTCATCCGCGACCTCGAGATCGAACAGAGAAACCGGTTGCTCTTTGGAGCAAAGGAAGAAGGAACGGCCCTTGTGGCCGATGAGCCCGCACCGCAGGCCGCCGCCGAGGCGCAGGCCGCAACTCAGCGGGGATGGTTTCTGGTTGGCTGTGGAATAGTGCTGCTTGCTGTCATCGGCGTCATCGCCTGGCTGTACATGCGGCGCCCTGCACCGCCGCCCGAAGTTCCTTTGGCAATGGGCCGCGTTCGCCTGCTGCAAGAACAATATCCCCAAGCCGTGGCCGAGTTCGAGCGGGCCCTCGCCGCCGACCCCAACAACGAAAGCGCCTATCATGGCCTGGCCCAGGCCTACGCCGCCATGGGCCTCCTGGACAAGGCGGAAGAGTCCTGGCGCAGCGACATTGCGCTGCACCCCAATTCCGTCGATGCCTACGATCAGTTGGCAAAGTTTGAGCTGAACCGCGGCAACTATCCCGCGGCGATCACCAACTTTCGCGCCGCGCTCAACCTCGCGCCGCAGGACCCCGCCATCCTGAGTGACCTGGGCGCGGCGCTCTCGCGCTCCGGCGCCGTCGATGAAAGCCGCCACGTGCTCGAGCAGTCCATTCACCTCTCTCCTTCTTTCTCCGCGTGGAATAATCTCGGCGATCTCGACCTCAAGCAGCGGCGCTTTGCCGACGCTGCGGCGGACTACACCAAGGCTCTAGGTTTCGGCAACGGCGACTATCGCGTTTGGACCAACCTCGGCCTCGCTTACTCCCGCACTCCCGGCGACAAGGACAAGGCCAAAGACGCGTTCCAGCGTGCCGCGCGCATGTGCAGGGATGCCCTGCAACCACATCCCAACGATCCCGTCATCCTGTCGGATCTTGCTGCCATTCTGGCCAACGAGCCGGATGGCCGTGAAGAAGCACAAACATTGATCAAGCGGGCCCAGTCCCTGGCTCCCGACGATCACCATGTCGAGTTCAACGCCGCCCAAACCTATGTGCTTATTGGCCGCCGCAAGATTGCGCAGGGCTTCCTTCAAAGGCTCCTCGCCTCCGGGTATCCGGTTGAAGAGATCAGCGCAAACCCGACACTCGCGGACCTGGTGAAAAACACCCGCGTCCCAACATCGGCACAAGCCCGGCCTTCCCATCCGGCTCAATAAAAGCAATCCATCTGCGTCCCTTACGCGCTCTCCCCGCGGGCAAGTTGTCCCTCGGGCTCAAAGAGTCTCTCGCGCTAGGCAACGGCTCCCGCTCTCCGCGGAACCAGCTGGCGAAGATCCTCAATGAGTAGTTGCTGCCGTTTTACCACCAACGGGTCATGTGGCTCCCTCGGAAGAAGGAGCAATTGGGAGTTATCACACGCCTGCACACTGCCCCGGAATGCCGATAAATCCGGCAGGGAGCATGCCCGCGTGCGTGAGTTTGGCCGAATGTCTCTGGCGGTCCTTTTTCTGTCCGCGGTCCTGGTCACGCTTGCCTGGGCCTGCGGAGTCACGCCATCCGGCATGGTCTATGGACAATGGCTCCGCAACGATGACCACCCAACCAACTGGTACGACTCCGCTCTTCATCCCGATGCCCGGTAAATGAGCACCTCGCTCAAGCGGTCGTTCGCGCTGAAATACTCTGCAATCAACCTACTCCCATCGTCAAAGATCTGGCCGAGCGACGAACGTACAACCTGTCCGAACAGACCAAGTGGCAATTATGATCCGCTCGGTCTCGCATCTGCGCGCCGCCTTCCACATCCGCAAAATCGCGCCGATGCCGCCAATAGCGGTAAGGGCTGGCGAGTTGCACGCCCATGAAATGCGAGTCTTCGACAGATTTTTCAATCAGACTGCCGGTACAGCTTTAAGTCCGGCTTGCCTCGATCAGCGCGTGCGCCGCGCGGCGGAGTAAAGGCGTCGCTTCGCCGGGCTCGAAAATCTGCGCACTCACAAATGCACCATTGATGAGCAGCGAGAGTTGGCCGGCAAGCTCATCTGGGCGGGCGACGCCTAGCCGCGCGGCGATATCTCTCAACCGCTTGCGCATCTGGCGCTTGTGCGCGGTGGCAACCTTGCGCGCTGGATGATCGGTCTCGGGAAATTCCGCGGCCACGTTGATCTGTGGGCAGCCGCGATAATTAGGGCGTCCCACACGTTCGCCGATCCATTCAAGATGGGCGTCCAGTTCGGCGGCTGCATCGTCCGCGTGTTGCCCGGCCACGCGCTCCCAGGTCCCCCAGAAATCCTCGTCCTCGCGCTTGAGAAAGGCTGCAACGAGATCGTCTTTCGTTCCGAAGTGCCTGTAGAGACTCGTTTTTGCCACTCCAGCCTTCTCGACAACCAGGTCAACGCCCACTGCCCGCACGCCGCATTGATAGAAGAGCGTGCACGCAGTTTCAAGAATTCTCGCCTTCACTTCAGCATGACTTTGGAGGTTCGGTGTCTCCACGCTCTTTGGCATGAAATCTCCAGGTCAGCACGCTGGCACATTCTGCTCTTGACGCAATACAGACCTGTATGTATGGTATCACTACAGACAGGTCTGTAGCATAAACAGGAGTCACAATGATGGCCGCGAATCGCAGTCGAGGAGCAAAACCGGCGGTGGCGGTATTTGGAGCTGCAGGACACACTGGCCGATTCGTGGTTGTAGAACTACTGCGCAGCGGGATCGCGCCGATCGCGATCGCCCGTGACCCGGCCGCGCTTGCCGTGGCGAACTTCTCGATGCACGAATCTGGACGCGAGAACATCGGCTGCGAGGTCCTGCGTCGACAGGCAAACATTGATAACACGGACTTGCTTGACCGGGCGCTTGAAGGAGCCTGCGCCGTGATCAATTGCGCCGGTCCCTTTATCGAAACGGCCCATGCCATAGCAGCAGCGGCCTTGCGGGCACGCATCCACTATCTCGATGTCTCCGCCGAGCAGCCAAGCACCCAGGCAACCCTCGACAGATACGATATCGCTGCGCGCGAAGCGGGCATCGCAATCGTGCCCGCAATGGGGTTCTATGGCGGCTTTGCCGATTTGCTGGTGACGACTGCGCTGGGCGATTGGGACCATGCAGACACGATCGACATCATGATCGGTCTCGACAGTTGGCATCCCACGCGCGGCACACGAATTACAGGCCAGAGAAATACTGCGCAGCGCATGGTGGTCGCCGCGGGGCGGCTTGCCCCCCTGCCGTTGCCGCCTGCGCAGAAGGACTGGGAGTTCGGCGACCCGCTTGGCCGCCAGGTCATGGTTGAAGTGCCATTCTCAGAGGTCATCTTGATCGCACGGCATGTGAAAACAGCCGAACTCCACACCTATCTCAGCAATGCTGCGCTCAGCGACGTCCGTGATCCTGCAACCCCGCCCCCGAATGCGGTGGATACTAGAGGCCGCTCATCCCAGCGCTTCGTGGTGGACGCTGTGGCGAAGCGTGGTGGAAAGGGCCGGCGCATCACTGCGCAAGGACGTGACATTTACGCCTTCTCGGCACCGCTCGTCTGCGAAGTGACTGAGCGTCTGCTGGACGGCAGGTTTGGCGGCGTTGGCGCACAGCCGCCGGGAGCAATATTGAACGCACACGAGGTTCTTTCAGCCCTCACACCCGATCATCTGACGTTCGAAATTTCGGCTGCCTGGCGCTCACAGGAGATTGCAGGTTACGCTGGGCGCAGCGAAAATAGGTGTGAGAGTTAGAACTCGGCGTAGAGCTGGTTGCCGCTGGGCTCTTCTTTTTTCACACCCGGGAATAACACTGTTGCTGTGGCTGCGAAGAATCGTACATTCGCTGGAAAGGCCGCCCATCGCGAGATCTCGCGAGTTCCGAAGCTTCCGGAAGCTTCAGGAAACCTGCGGAACGAGGCCTTCATTGGCACTTCTGGTTGGGCGTATTCGAGCTGGAAGCCCGGATTCTATCCCCGGGCGCTTCCTCAAAGAAACTTCCTCGAATACTACGCGACTCAATTGAACTCGGTCGAAGTCAACTATACCTTCCGCCAGTTACCGGCCGTGAGCACACTTGCGGGCTGGCTGGCCGCAAGCGATGCCGGTTTTCGCTTCTCGTTCAAAGCCCCGCAGCGGCTCACTCACATCCTTCGACTCAGGGGCTGTTCAGAGACAGTTGCCGCCCTATCGCGCGCACTCGCTCCAGTGGCGGCAGCGGGGCGAGTGGGGGTGGTGCTCTTTCAGCTCCCACCCAATTTCAAGGCCGATGTGCCGCGCCTCGACTCATTCCTTGCGGATGCGAGTAGCTGTGGGCTGCGAATGGCCTTCGAATTTCGGCACAGCACATGGTTTTGCGAGGAAGTGTATAACGTACTGCGGCATCATGGCGTTGCGCTGTGCGTTGCCGAAAATGACGATCTCGAGACGCCAGATATTATGACTGCTCCCTTCTTCTGCTACCGATTCCGCAAGAGTGGATACTCTGCCGCGCTGCTCGATGGGATTGAGAGTACCCTGCGCGAGCGGTCCACGGAGGGCGAAGTCTTTGCCTACTTTAAACACGAGGAGCAACCAACCGGGGCCATCTGCGCAGTCGATATACTTCGAAGACTCCAGCGCCCATGATCGGCGGTGGTGGCGACCGTTATTGCCGGTCAACCTCCAGCTGGGGTTCGTCCCGGCAATGGAGCGACCCGCTGCTGATTGAATTGCGCGGCGGGCTCGGCTTTGGAAGCGCTGCGTCACAATAGGATAAGGAGTTGGGGGCAAGCGAGATGCTTATTGTTCATGTGCATGTGCGGGTGAAACCCGAGTCGGTTGAGGAGTTCAGGAAAGCCACCCTGGAGAACGCGCGCTCGAGCATCCAGGAGCCCGGAATCGCACGCTTTGACGTCGTGGAGCAGCAAGACGACGCGACGCGATTCGTACTGATCGAGGTTTACCGCACGCCGGAAGCGGTAACGGCGCATCGAGCAACAGCACACTACGCAAAGTGGCGCGATGCAGTTGAGCCGATGATGGCGGAACCAAGACAAAGAATGCGCTACAGCGCTGTCTTCCCCGATGCCGAGAGCTGGTAGATCGATGCTCTTCGAATTTGCCACTGCGACGCGCATCGTTTTCGGCGAAGGCGCCGCTGCTACCATTCCTCAACTGGCTCGCACCTTTGGCGCCCGCCCGCTCGTGGTGACGGGCCGCTCAAGCGAACGCGCGGCGCCGTTTGTGGAGGCACTCAGGGCCGAGATCTTTACCGTACCCGGCGAGCCGACGATCGAAATGGTGCGCGAGGGAGCACGCCGCGTG
>JASHVE010000610.1 GCA_030039675.1 Acidobacteriaceae bacterium
AGCAGTCGCGCAATGTGCGCGACGGCAACCAGCAGGCGATCGAGGCCATGCACGCGATCAAGGAAGAGGCGTTCCGGATGAAGGAGTGCCTGTTGCGCGGCGACTTCAAAGCGCTGCACGCGGTGCTGCGCTCGAGCTGGGAGTCGAAGAAACGCATGGCGCAATTGATTACGAACGAACAGATCGAGCGACTCTACGCCTGCTCGCTTGCGGCTGGTGCGCACTGCGCGAAGATTTCCGGAGCGGGCGGCGGTGGATTCATGATGTTTCTCACCGACCCGATTCACAAGGACAAAGTGGCGGCGGCGTTGCGCTCCCATCACGAGAGCGGTACGGTGTATGGGTGCCACTTCACGGCGGGAGGGGTGCAGGCATGGAGGGTTCCATGAAACATCTAGTGCGCGAAAAACTGGTAGAGGGCCTGGCGGTTGTCGACGCGGTGGTTCAGGACGCCGCGCTGCACACCACGCTGGCCGATGCGGCGTTGATCACGGCAGAGGCGCTCAAGGCCGGCCGCAAGCTGATGGTGGCCGGCAATGGCGGCAGCGCGGCGGATGCGCAGCACCTGGTGGCGGAGTTCGTAAGCCGGCTGGTGCGGGACCGGCCGGCGATGCGCGCAGTTGCGCTGACGACCGACACGTCGATTCTGACGGCCGTGGGCAACGACTACGGCTACGAGCGCGTTTTCGCGCGGCAGATCGAAGCGATCGGGCAGCGTGGCGATGTATTTATGGGAATTTCGACTTCGGGCAAGTCGCCCAATGTGCTACGCGCGCTGGAGCTGTGCCGCGAGATGGGCATTACGACAATTGGATTGACGGGCAGAACGGGCGGCAAGATGGCCGCACTCTGCGATTATCTGATTGCGATTCCTTCCGACGTGACGATGTACATCCAGCAGGCGCATCTGGCGCTCGAACATATCTTCTGCCTGCTGGTGGAGTGCCATTACTTCGCGAACGATGAAGCGAACGTGGTTCGAGAGGCTTCAGAGGCTTACGAGTAATGGAAGCGATGGTCCTTGCCGGAGGTTTGGGTACGCGGCTTGCAGGCCGGCTCAACGGCGTGCCCAAGCCGATGGCACCCATCGCGGAAAGGCCATTCCTCGAGATTCTGCTGCAGCAATTGCGAGACGCAGGCTGTGCGCGCGTTGTGCTGTCTGTGGGCCATCTTCACGGCGTCATTCAGAGCCACTTTGGCGCGGCGTTCCACGGAATGCGGGTGGAGTATTCGATTGAAGATGCGCCGCTCGGCACGGGCGGCGCGATTCGCGCGGCGCTGGGGCACGCGATGGAGAAAGCGGTTCTGGTGCTCAACGGCGACACGTTTCTGGATGCGGACTACGCGGCGATGCTGCGCTTTCATGCGGCGCAGGCAGCCGGGATGACGATGGCCGTTACGCGTCGCGAAGACATTGCGCGCTATGGCGGAGTGATTGTCACGTATGGACGCATTACGGGCTTTCAGGAGAAAGGCCGATCAGGGCCGGGCTGGATCAACGCGGGTGCCTACGTGATCGATAGAGATCTGCCGTGGCCATCCCATTTGCCGGAAAATTTTTCGTTCGAGACGGATTTTCTTGCACCGGAGATCGCGCGGCTGGCTCCGGCTGCGTATGAAGTGGATGGGTTCTTTCTTGACATTGGCGTTCCGGAAGATCTGGATCGCGCGCAGGCGGAGCTGAAGAGGTTTAGTTAGTTTTGTATCTCGGAGGCTTGTGCGTCCTGCGGGGAAATGCAACCGCAGGTCCTTCGACTGCGTTGGGAACGAAGAACGTTCCCAACTCCGCTCAGGATGACAAAGGTGTTGGCAGCGTGTATTCGCTGCTTCCTGCATTTACACCACGGCGTTCCGCGCGATCACCTGCTTGTACCACTCGGCGCTTAATTTCGGCGTGCGTTTTTCGGTGGCAAAGTCGACATAGTGAATGCCGAAGCGCTTGCTGTAGCCATCGGCCCATTCGAAGTTATCGAGCAGACTCCAGAGAAAATAAGCCTTCACGGGATAGCCTTCGGCGACGGCGCGGTGCAGGTGCGTGAGGTAGTTGCGGAGAAACATGACGCGCTCTGTGTCTTCAATGCGGCCCTCGGGCGTGAGCACGTCGTCGGCCGAGCAGCCGTTCTCTGTAATGTAGATGCCCTTGGGATGCCAGAGATCGCAGACGTTGCGCACGCCCCAGTAGAGAGCTTCGGGGCCGAGATAGAGCCAGGACGAAGCCATGCGCGGATACGAGGTCTGCCGCTGTTCGATGATGTAGCCGCGAGCAGAGCCGTCAGCGCGCACGTAGTCGGGGTCATAGATGTTGAGGCCGACGAAGTCGAGCGGGCTGCCGATGGCCTGCATGTCGCCGGATTCAACTTTGGGCGCATTGGCTCCTTGTTGCTCAAGATAGATGTCAGGATACTTGCCTTCCATCAGCGCAGTAAGAAACGGAGCATTTTCAACGCGCGTGGCGCGGCGCGCGGCTTCAATATTCGTGTCGTCCTCAATCACCGGCACAAAGACCTTGGCATTCTCGGCCAGGCCCACCTGCACGGCGCCTTTGGCGTTGGCGCGGATGGCCAGCACGCCGAGGCCGTGCGCGAGAATGCCGTGATGACGCACCTGGTTGGCTTCGCCGTCCGGCAGTTTGAGGCCGGGCGCAAACCGGCCCTCGCGGTAGCCGATATCTGTGAAGCAGGTGAATTCGTTGGTGGTCATGAAGTGGTGCACACGATCGGAGAGATGGCGGGCGATGAAGGCGGCGTAGTCCGCGTAGGCATGCGGAGTATCGCGCGATTGCCAGCCGCCGGGCAGGGCCTGCGGCAAGTCCCAGTGAAACAGCGTGATGTAGGGTGTGATGTTGTTCGCGAGCAACTCGTCGATGACGCGATTGTAGTAATCGAGGCCCGCGGGGTTCGGCTGGCCCTTGCCTTCGGGAAAGATGCGCGACCAGGAGATGGACATGCGATAGCCGCGCACGCCCAGGTTCTTGAGCAGCCGCACATCTTCTTTGTAAAGATGATAGGAATTGTCGGCAACATCGCCGGTGTCACCGTTGTACGTCTTGCCCGGCGTGTGCGAGAACGTGTCCCAGATCGACGGTCCGCGGCCGCCCTCATTGGCTCCGCCTTCAATTTGATAGGCTGCCGTAGCGCAGCCCCACACAAAGTCCCGCGGAAATGTCCGGGGCACGGGATGTGGCGGGGTTTGGCCGAAAGAAAATTTCGGCAGAGAGGCTCCGGCCAATGCCGCCGCGGCAGCAGCGGCCTTACCGAACTGACGGCGGGAGATGCGATTCATCGTACAATTCACCCCTGGGAACGCAAAGGCCAATTATAGCGGGCGGTTACGAGGGGTGCGGAAAGTTGCAGCGCCGTGATGCGCAGGCCGATCCGGTTGCGCTACACTGGCGTTCTCCCGGCATAACGGATTGGCGGGCCAGTCCAATACGAGGTGGCAGCCGATGCCAACCAATCTCGTGACCTGCGAGTGCTCATTGATCTGGAAGCTGCACCAGATCAAGACGAGCATGCGCGACAACGCGACGCTGCGTTGCAGCTGCGGGCGCGTGCTGATCACATGGAGCGGGCCGTATATGTGGATGAAGGAGCGGATGCCCGAGCCGAAGGAAAAGTGAGTGCATCGCCGAAGATTCCGGCGGGTACAAAAAAGCCGCAGCCCTGCCGTGGCTGCGGCTTTTTGCGGCTGATTACTCAGCAGACGCTCACATTTCTTTCACACCTTCCACAAACGCCTTGAGCTTGCGCGAGCGCGACGGATGACGCAGCTTGCGCAGTGCTTTGGCTTCGATCTGGCGGATTCTTTCTCTCGTCACC
>JASHVE010000611.1 GCA_030039675.1 Acidobacteriaceae bacterium
CTGCAGGTCTCATTTGTCCAACTCCTCCTGCACCTTGGCCAGCTCGACCAGCGCGTCGGTCAACTGCTTCTTGTAATCGGCCGGATCCATCGCCGCTTTCTGATACTTGAGCGTATCGATCTTCTGCTCGAGGTCTTCCTTCTTCTCAACCAGCGTGCGCTTTGCCGGATCGTTCGCCGCCTGCTGACTTGTACCCAGGCGCAGCAGCGTGAAGCTCGCGAGTAGCCGGCCCTGACCGTTGCCCGCTTCGCGCACCGGTTCGCCGGCGCCCGTATCGTTAAAGACCGCATGCTCTGTTGCCAGCCGCTTTTGCGAGTCGTAGAAGGCTGCGGTTTTTCTCGTTGCGTAGTTGAAGGCCTCCATTGCGTTGATGGAATCGCTCTTGTCGGTATCGGTGGAGGGATCCTGCAGCGCCTCGACCCAGTAGCGCGCGAACACAGTCGCGTTCTTTTCCGTGCCCGACTTCGTCGCCGCAATCACAGCGCGCCCAGGCTTTTCGAAGGCCTGCACAGCTCCGCCGCTCGCGCTGGTTGTGTCGACGACCAGCTGCCGCTTTGCCGCGATGCGATCGCAGAGCACGGCGATCTCGGCTGCCGTCATATCTGGACCCACAAGGTTGAATTTGTATTCCACACCGTCGTACGAACCGTGGCCGATCAGGATGAGCGCAAAGCTGTCGTCAGCTTTTGCCTCGCCTGCCACGGTGCCCATCGTCGCGCGTAACTCGGCCGCCGTCGCCTGCCCGCCGGTGAGCGTGTAAGCGTGCACGGCGGGACCCTCAGCGGTGAAAATTCTTTCCAGATCTTTTGCGGCCGCCGTGAAGCGCTGATCGTAGTCGGGTTCACCGCCGAGCCCCGCGACGATCACGTAATAGGTCGCTGCGCGTGCTTGCGCGGCCAGCGCACAGAGAAGTACGACGATCCAGACGCGCCTCATACGACGCCCCACTTGCGACGCAGCAGCCATTCGGTGATCGGCAGCGCGAGAAGCAGCAGAAAAACGATGGGCAGATCCCACAGCTCTTTCGTGTTGCGGACGGAGATGCCCGCCTCTGAGTACGAGATATCGCGCGGCAGATTCGCAAGCTCGGAGGGTTTCCAATACCTGCCGCCGGTTTCCGCCGAGAGCTGATCCAGCAGATGCCGGTTCTGCTCGGTATGGAAGTTCTCCGCCACGCCGTCTTCGCGTTGAAAGGTGAGCACATCGCTGCCTAACGACTGCGGCGTCGCATCGGCGGATTCGGCCGTGATCTCCGCGAGATACGCACCGGGTTTCTCCGCTGTCCACTCGGCATGGTAGAGTCCCGGCGTTTCTTCGGAGGGTGTCATCTCCACCAGTGCGTCTATGCCCGCAGGGCCCACGATGTGCGCGGCCACATGCGCATCGGCTGCGGGCTGAAACTGGTGGTCGCGCACCTGCGCTGCGAGCTGCACATGCCCCTCGTCCATCAGCAACCGCTGCGGCGTGGTTGCGGTAACAGGACCGGGCGATTCGGCGACGAGCCAGCGCAAAAGTTGCTGCCAGAAGAGATCGTGCGAGGGATCGCCGAGCGCCTCGCTCATCTGCCAGCGCCACGTGCCGCCCGTCGCCATGATAGCCGTGCGGCCGCGGCCGTAGCTCTGCGTGACGAGCAGCGGCAGACTGCGATGGCCGGCGTGCATCTCGGCGAGCACGGTAGCACCGGGTTTGGGCGAGCCCGCGTCTTCGTAATCGGCGAGATAGGTCAGCTTGCGCCAGCGATCGGCGTTTTTCTCTTTGTCGTCGAGTAAGCGCGTGATAGGCGAGTCGACACCCGCCGAAGTCAGCTCCACCGTTGCTGGATTGCGATGAAAGTTATGAGTGCCTTGCGGAAGAAATGTAGGTAGCAGATCGTTCAGGCTCGACGCAGCCCAGCCGCCATCGCTCAGCGCTTCGCGTCCGCCGAGGAAGAGAATTCCGCCGCCACGACGGTCAACATACTCGCGCAGCAACTCCTGCTGCAAGGGCGTGAAGTAATCTGCGGCCACAGAGCCGATGATGATGCCCGAGTAGCCGAACAGGTCTTTAGGCCGCACAGGAAAACCTTCGGAGAGCTCTGCTGGATCGCTGATGCCCTGGCGGTAGATCTTATTCTCGCTGGTGCGCAGCATGGAGACGACCTGCACCGTCGGGTCGTCGTCTTCTGCGCGGCGGATGAATTTGTATTCCCAGCGCGGCTCGCCTTCGACGTAGAGAATGCGCCGTTTCGCGTCGCTAACGAGAATCGGCCGCGTCACCGCATTATTAGCCAGGTTTTCTTCACCTGCAAGTGGTTCTACGCTGAAAGTCAGCCTCTTCGCACCGGCTGCGCCAACGGGAAAGAAAAGCTCCTCGGTCTGCAGGCGGCCGTTCGGCTCCAATTCGACCTCGCGCGCGGCGAGCGTCTTGTCTCCGTCGCGCACGATAAGCGTCGCTTTTTGGCCGGCGTAGCCGTGCTGCATCAGCGTGATCGTTGTGGCGACACGCGCATTCGCTGTGGCGTGCGGCGCGACGCTGACATCCTCAATCTCCACATCGTGCGCGAGCGCTTCTGCGCCAAAACCGATGGTATGCACGGGCAGCCGGCGATTGCGGAGCGCCTGCAGGGCGTCGAGACTTATTCCCGAGTTGTCTGCCGCAGCTGTATTTTCGCCGCCGTCGCTTAATAGCAGCACCGCACCCACGGGCAAGTCCGACGTTTCGGCAGCGAGCTGCTTCAAACCATCGCTGATGTGCGTCGCCGGCTCAACGGGAGCGATCGGCTGTGACGGAGCTCCATCTTTGATAGGCGTGAGTGAGCTGCCGAGCTTGTAGACGCGCGTCTGGAAGCGTTTGCGCAGACCGGCCAACAGGCCGCCTTCGAGCGCAGCCAGCGCCGCGGCTTCGCGGGTCTTGCCATCGCTATCCGCGATGCTCATGCTGCGCGAGTCATCGACCACAACGGCAATGATGTTCTGCTGCGAGCTCAATTCGCTTACGATCATCGCTGGTTCCCACAAAAGAAACAGGATGAGCGCGACCAGCGCCGACTGCAGGCCCCAGATCACCCATGCGCGCCAGCTCTTCATCTTCGGCGCGGCATCGCGCAGCCGGTGCCGGATCAGGAAAGCAAGCCCACCCATCGCCGCGAGGATGAACACAACCAGCAGCCACGCAGGCCAGGAGCCCAGCAGCACGAACCGCCCTTTGGTGAACACCGGACTGGGGTACTTAAAGAGAAACTGAAACATGCGCGCTTCCCATCTTCCCGTGAGCTCGCAGCGATCTGTGGTTGAAGCGATTTCCCGCCGGAAGGTTGGCGGATTACAGCAAAACCAGGGTGGACGTACCCCGAAGGTGCAACCCTCAAGTCGACGCGACCAACCCCGGGGCCCCAACGACTGGCCTTTGTCGTTGGGGTGGGACTAACAGGAAGCGGCGACCTGGCTCGAAACGCAACAGGACACAAGAACCCTGGTTTTGCTCTAGTGTGTCATTCCGTAAATGATGTAATCGAGTCCCACACGAAAGGCCATGGACGCAAAAGTCTCGGGATAGTTCGGGTCGTCGGCCCACTCCCACGCATCGCCCAGGTGCATGTTGTGGCAGATGGCCACGATGATGCGCCCTTTGTCGTCGCGGATGGCGCGCCATTTCGGCTGATAGCCGTCTTTTTCATACGTGCGCCCAGTCCATACATACTGCTCGCCGGGGATCTGCATCTTGTCGTCGATGTCATAGAGCGTGTGGAAGATCTCATCGCCGCTCTGCAGGTCTTCGACGGGCCGGTCGGGCAGCACCTGCCGCATGCCGTTCATAAAATCCTGCCAGTCGTCGGTACCGTGAAAGTCGTCCACCATCAAAAAGCCGCCCTTCAACAGATACTCGCGCAGCCGCTTGGCCTCGGCGTCGGTGAAACTCCAATTCTGCACCTGTACGGCGTAGATCCATGGATAGTTGAAGATCTCGTCCGAGTCGAGCGTGACCACCTGTTCGTAAGGCCGGCCGTCGATGCGCGTGAGGCGGTGCATGGCGATGAGAAACTGCCGGTCAGCCTTGGGATAATCGCGCGACCAGGAGCTGTACCAGCCGCGATGGCCCCATCCGCCGCCATAGCCCGCGCCTTCCATATTGGAGCTGTAGGCCAGGCGCGACCAGTAGAACTCGGCCTTCACATTCGTAGGCGAGTCATCATTGCCAAAGCCGAAGTCCGCGGTCCGTTGGAGGGCCCACAGTCCAACGCAACACCCCCCCGCCGCCGCGACCAGGAGCGCGACTTGCGAGAGCTTCATGAAGACCTCCGCGAATCGGAAGACCGTCTACCGTTCCATTTGCCCTATATAGACGGAGCTACATAGCATTGGTTGCAGTATGCCGCCGGCCCGCCTGCTTGTCCAGCCCGCGCCGTGGCGCGTACTTGTCGACTTCGTCACACCGTGAGACGATGCTGCCATGCCCTTCCCCTGCGGCAGGGCATTGCTTTGAACCGGCGCAAACTCTTTCAACTCGGCGGCGCGGCCCTGGCGCAGGCCGCCTTGACGCGGCGCGCGGGAGATGCCCAGGCCCTCTCGGACCCGACGCCGGACGGCGACGGAGAAGGCAAAGCCGATTACACGCTGCGCATCGCGCCAGTCACCGTAGAGCTGGACCGGTCGCACATCATTTCGACCATCGGCTACAACGGCACCGCGCCGGGCCCGGTTCTACGGATGCGCGAGGGCAAGCCCATCACGGTAGACGTGATCAACACCACCGATACCCCGGAGCTGGTGCACTGGCACGGGATGCTGATCCCGCCCGAGGTCGATGGCACCGAAGAAGAAGGCGCGCCGCTGGTCGAGCCCCACGGCCGGCGCCGTTTCCAGCTCACGCCCGGCCCTGCCGGCAGCCGCTGGTACCACTCCCACGCCATGGCCATGGACGATTTGCATAAAGGCGCCTATACCGGGCAGTTCGGTTTCGTCTATGTCGACGGCGGCAACGACCCCGGCCGGTACGACCAGGAGCTGTTTCTCGCCCTGCGCGATTGGGAGCCCTTTTTCACCGGCACCATGGACGACGAAGATGACGACACCCACGGCGGCCCGCTGCTCGAAAAGCCGGCGGTGCTGAACACGGATCCTGACGGCCTGGAAGTCGGGTCGATGACGTACTCGATCAACGACAAGTCGCTCGGTTCCGGCGATCCCATCCGTGTGCGCCAGGGCCAGCGCCTGCTGATTCACTTCCTCAACGCCAGCGCCATTGAGAACCGCCGCATAGCACTCGCCGGCCACAAGATGAAGGTGATTGCGCTGGATGGTAATCCGGTTCCCACGCCGCAGGCGCTCGACTCCATCTTTCTCGGCGCGGGAGAACGCGCAGACGTGACCGTCGAGATGAACAACCCCGGCATCTGGATCCTGGGCGGCACGGAGAAACCCATCCGCGAGTCCGGCCTCGGCGTCGTTGTCGAGTACGCGGGCCAGCACACCCAGCCGCAGTGGATCGACCCGCCGAAGGAGCCGTGGGACTATACGATCTTCGGCACGGCGGACGCGAACTCATCGGCTCCGCAGCAGACGATCGAGCTCATCTTCGAAAAAATTCCGGGCGGTGCAGGCAAGTTCAACCTGTGGCTCGTCAACGGCAAGCCGTATCCGCACGAGCGAGAATTCATCTTGCAGCAGGGAACGCGCTACCGGCTCATCATGCGCAACCGCACAGACGATGCCCACCCCATGCACCTGCACCGTCATCTCTGGGAACTCAAGTCGATCAACGACAAGCCCACCGCGGGCGTCATTAAGGACACAGTCGTTGTTCCCTACTACGGCCGCGTGGCCGTCGACTTCACCGCCAATCAGCCCGGCCTCGCGCTCTTTCACTGCCACATCCAGCAGCACATGGACTACGGCTTCAAGGCGCTCTTCCGCTACGCGTAACGCGGCAATCTAGGCGTAGATCGCCGCGACCTCATACTCTGTGATGCTGGGAATCGTAAACTCCACGTGCCCGTTCACGCGCTGAAAGGGAACATCCGCGCCGGATTTGAGCAACTGCACCCGTGAGACCTTGCGATCTTCGGGAACGGCAAAACGCACCGTCTGCGCGCCGATCGGGTAGAACTCGCGGATCAAGCCGCGATGGGTGTTCGGATTGGTGTAGTTCAGCACGTGCAGCGCAAAGCCCGGCTCCGTCTCGTAGGCAAAGCTCTCGATAAGCCCGGGGCCCTCAACAGTCACCGGCTGCTCATTGTGCAGAATCCAGTTCACGGTGTTGCGCAACTGCCGGCTCAGGTCGATGTCGCCGGAGACCCACAGGCTGCGCTCGATATCGCTCGCAATATAGGCGCGGCGGCTCGCACCCTGCTCGCGCAGCACCACCGCCGGCACGTCAGTCTGCGGCGTGGGCGGATAGGCAAGCTCCGGCGGATACGCCGTAAATCCGGGCACGACGGTGAGAATTGGATTGTCGATCGGCGCGAGGGGCACGCGGTACTCGGCTCCTGGCAGCCAGTTGGTGTTGGCGAAGCCGTCGAGAATCGCGTGCTGCCGCTCGATGCGCGCATAGAAAGCGTTGCCGTTGGTGCCGATCACGTCACCGGTCTTCTGGATGCCGAAGACATCGGCCAGCCCGAAGTTTTCCCGTGGCTGGTTCTGTTCGTCATAGAGGCTGGTCTCAAAGGTGGCCAGCAGCGAGCCGCCGCGGTTGGCGAAGGCGCGCAACTGCTCGCACTGCGCATCGCTCAAAAGCGCGACGTTGGGCAGGATCAGCGCGGAGTACTTGGCGAGATGCTCGGCATCCATCCGGTCTTCGTGGACGAAGTCGAAGCCAAACCGGCCTTCGAGCAGCGCATAGTACATGCCGCGCAGGAACTGCTGCATCGTCGCATCCTGTTGCGGCTTGTAAAACAGGTGCGTTCGCTGGCCCATCACCACGCCGAGCTTCGCTACAGTGCGCTTGTTCACGAAGTGCGCATCGTGCTTCGCGGTCCAGGCGAAGTAATCGCGCGGCGCCTCGAGCTCGCGGCGGTCCTCGCCGAAGCCCTTCTCTGCGCCGACGATGTGATAGTAGGGCACCATGCCGCTGGCGCTCGACTCGCTGAACCACATCCTGATCTCGTTGGGCGACTTGCCCACGTTGCGCCACCGGATCGGCCCCGTCGACCAGGCTCCGGTCACATTCGTCGCCATCTTGCCGTCGAGGACGGCTTGGCACACGCGGCCCTGCAGCGCGCACAGCCACACCGGCGCGTCTTCACCGCCCCGGCCCTGGTTGTCGCTCTGGAACCACTCGCAGATCTCGCCCAGCCTTGAGAGATTCATGCTCCCGCGCACGTTTCCGCCGGAGTTAGGGAAGAAGAATTTCTGCGGCGCTTTTTCTTGCACGAGGGAGTTGTAATGCTTCCAGAGAAACTCCATGCGGTCGTTGAACTTGTCCCAGTAAGCCGGCGTACCCGGAGGCGGCAGCTCTTTGCAGCGCGCGCAATAACAAACGGGCAAACTGCCGATGGGCGGCCAGCCGTTGGTGTAAACCGCATCAACCTCGTAGAGCGTCGTCACTTCGCGGATGATCGCCGGAATGTAATCGGTCATGTAATCCGAAAACATGCACGTGCGATAGAGCCCCGGCGCTTCCTTGCTGGCGATGAGGCTGCCGTGCACGTCGCGCTCGAACCAATCCGGATGAGCTTGTGTCGCGTCTCCCCAATTCAAGTCGGGGCTCATACGCGCGATGGTCCGCAGGCCGCGCTTGCGCACCGCCTCATTGCACTGGCCGAAGAAGTCCTTGTCGCCGAGAAATTTTCCCTTGCGGTGGAAAGGAACCTTGGTCTGGTAGTAGGCCAGGATGCCGGTGACGCTGATAAACGTGGCGCCCACCTTGAGGCTGGCCCAGTAGTCGGCCCACTCCTCGATGTTCAGGCTCACCGGGTCGTGCTCGGTCATATTCAGCTGTCCGGCGCGGCGCAGCTGCCTCTGCCAGGGGATAACGCCCGGACCGTCAGCCGGTGGCGCATCATGCGCCAGCACCGGTTCCACCAGCCCCGCGGCGCCGGCCAACAACGGCACGGCTCCCACACCAGCCTTCAACAGCTCGCGGCGATTCATCATAGGCGCAACAGACCTCGGCAAAAAAGATCTTGAATTCGTGCCGAATTATAGTCCGTGCCGCGCTTGGGCTTTGTTGTGTTCTTCGCGCGTGTTCCACGTGCTGGTGCGGGGCGGGGAAGGTTGGTACACTTGAACTTGAGAGCTCGTAGCTCAGTTGGTAGAGCAACGCCCTTTTAAGGCGTGGGTCCTGGGTTCGATTCCCAGCGAGCTCACCACCCGATCGCAAAATCCTCTGAAGGGTTTTTCTGGATTCACGGCTGCAGGTCGAACGCCGGCCGCAGGCTGCCGTCCATGTAAAACGGCACCGAAGTGTGCTCGTGCACGATCCGCCAGCCGTCGCTGCTGTGCGCAAAACAGTATGTCGCGCGCATCCAGAAGTCGACCGGCCGGTCAGCGTCCTTCTTTTTTCCCTGCATCCGCAGAAAACCATGGCCGAAGGCATGTTCGCCGCTGACGGTGATCCTCAGATTGCGGAATTCGAGATCGATCGGCGTCTCCCACGAGTCAAGCCAAGGCTGCTTGCGCTCAACGGTGACACCGGGATGGGCCAGCGGTGGCGAGAGATCGAAGATGGCCGCGTTCGACGCGTAGGGCGCAGCGATGGCCGCGGCGCTTTTGTCGTGATGAGCCTGGAAGATCGAGTCGAGTAACTCCCGGATCTCGGCTTCAGCAATGGAGACATGCGTGTTCAGTACGGCGGTGGACATGACGGGACTCCTTGAGATGAAGACGGACGTGATTTACCTGCGCAGCGGTAGCAGCGCCGCAAGACGGCGGTCGCGGAGATAGAGACCGGCCCAGGCCAGAATTGCGAACAGGACCGGGAAGATGGTTTCGAAGGTAGGGCTGCCGGCGCGCATCTGGATCGCTACCGCCCCTCCCAGGAAGGCGCTGAGCAGAACCGCGCCCAGCACCGCCGTGCGCGGAATAAGATAGAGCACCGTGCAGACGAGCAACAGGATGCCGATGCCGACGCCCAAGTTGGTAGGAAAGCCGAGACGATGGAATGCATCCACGACTGGCGAGGGCATAACCAGCTTGCCGACGGCGTCGAAGAGCAGGAAGAGCCCGACAAGCGCCGTGACCGCGCGACCGGTCCAGAGCCTGGCCTTCGAAGCTTGCCGCGATTGCACCGCCGATTGTGCGTTGGCGACCGGCAGCGGAGAGTCGTCATTCAATGCCATAGCGGACATGGTACCCCTCCTTAGATCGCAGCACAGCGGCTTCGAACTCAGGCGCGGCTGCGATCTCAAGCCTCTGTCAGGCCGTGGGAAACAGGATCTCGGTAATGAGCTGGTCTTCCGGCGTCACGCGCGGATCATTCACATAGTTCTCGATATTGAAACCGTCGCGCAGCGGAAGCTTGTATTCTTGCGCGAGTTCAAAGGCCCGCCCGCATGCCTGCGCCAGGTTCGAATATGAGCCGGTCAGCACGAACTTGCTGTACCTGCCGCCCGGGAACTTTTCGTACTGAAGACCTGCGGGCAGATCAGCCGGAGGCCCAGAAAGCGCTACACCGGCACGATAAATCTGCGGCCCCACTTTATAGAGGCTCATGTAACCGGTGATCTGGTTGCGCTCAGCAACCGCGGGGATCAGTTTGTGGACCTCCGTCCACGCCTGCGGCGCGTTGTTCATGAAGGGACCCACTTTCTCAAGGAAGACGTAGTGAGTCTCGGGCCAGTTCACATTCTCCGGTACCTGTGTGAGGTTCATAGACTCTCCTGATTCGGTTGGGTGGGTAATGCAGCGTGCGGTTTGCGAAATAGCGTCTCCAGATGGCGGCGCAGGTGATCAAGGCAATCAGCAGCCACTTCCGGACTGTGCTTTGCCTTTGCCAGGATGAAGGCACCTTGAATCACGGCTTGCGTGTAGAGGGCCAAACTTCGATCGGTCCAATCGCCCCGCACATCATACTTTTCCATAGCCTCATGGACATCAAACCGCACTGCGTCGGCGTGAGCTGCGATGTACCGGTCGCAGGCCTCGCGAATCTTCGGGTGGGTCTCGTACGCCTCCTGCACCATGGTGCCCAGCAGGCAGGTAAA
>JASHVE010000612.1 GCA_030039675.1 Acidobacteriaceae bacterium
AGAACAACGCATATTCCGCTGTGGGATACGGTATCTATCACGGCGGAACGATCACGCTCACGCAGAGATGGAACCGCGGGCTGCAATTTCAGGTGAACTACACGTTCAGCCGCGCTCTCGACGACACCAGCGACTTCAGTTCACTGACCACGCCGTTCCGGCCGGGCTTTCTGAATCTGGACTACGGTGTATCCGACTTCAATATCACGCACAACCTCGTGGCAAATGGCGTTTATTCCCTGCCGTTTCGTTCGACACCCGGCAACTTGGGAAGGTCGATCTTCACGAATGTTACGATCTCACCCATCGTGTCTGCTCGCAGCGGCGTACCGTTTACATCCTTGGTCCCCGGGCTCGAGAACGGCACGATTGGCCACAACTCAAATGCGCGGCCGTGGCATGAAGGACGCAATGACGGGCAGGGCCCCGATTTTGTCAGCGAAGACTTGAGGATCTCCAAGACTCTCACCTGGAAAGATTCTCATCAAAGCCTCGAGCTGATTGCGCAATCGCAGAACATTTCGAACCGCACGAATTTTGCCGAGGTCAACAACAATTTCCCCGCAAACCCTAACTATCCGCTTTCGGGAACAGGCACCCTGGAGAACGGGCCCTATAACCTAAAAGGATTCACGCCAAAATCTGTTTCGCAGCTCAGCGAGCCGCTCGCTTTTACGTCTTCGTATCCGGCGCGGAGAATTAGCCTGGGGCTGCGGTTTGCTTTTTGAAGGTTGCGGCGGGGGGTCTCATTCGGGCCGTCTGGAGCGCTCTCTCACCCTGAATCTCAACTGTTGCTGATAGGACGAATGCCACATCTGGCTTGCTTGAGAGCGTTACGTGAACCGCAGGTTAGATCAAGGTTGCGGAGCATGATTTTGCGCGGAGATCCGGCCGACTTTGCAATTGATGGCTTCCAGGGCTGATTTTTGGTATGGGGATTGAATGGACTCTGCAGGGAGCCGACGCGGTCAATTGCGCCAGGAATGCAGCCTGCCGATCGGTGGTGGGATAGTTTTCGAGGCCCGTACTACTCGTGACCGTGATCAAGGATCGGCTTGCTGACGTTATAGTCCCAAGCCAATAGCGTGGCTAATGTTGATTTCGTGGCCAGGGACAGATGTTTCGATTTGTTGGGCGGGAACTTGCTGAATCTTGTGCTCGGGTGGTGGTGAATGAGTTTGCTCGCGTGCCAGTTCTGTTGCACTCGGGCGCGCAGAGGAAATGCCGAGCGATTCGCGCAGTTGCTCAAGGTCACTCGTGACGATTGCGATTTCACTGCGGCCACTGGCTGCACCGATCGAACTCGGATCATTTGTCCACCCGGGCATCCTGCACACCTCTGCTGATCTCGACCGTATGCGGAAATGCTGCCGGATCGCCGGGTCACCCATTGCTGCGGGATTTGAAAAGCTTCGCACGCACCCTTTCTCGCAAAGCGACTACAAACCTCACGCCTTCTCTGCGGAGATCGGTAGGAATCCATCCGTCAATTTCCGGGCATTCGACGACGACTGCAACGCAGCATATCAATGTTCGCTGATGGCCGCGATCACCGGTGAAGCGCGTCATGCGCAGGTGGCGCGATCGATTCTTATGGGCTGGTCAGGCTCGCTGGAAAAAGTCTCGGGCGCTGATGCCGTGCTGATGGCCGGCCTCGGCCCTTTCAAATGGATCAACGCAGCAGAGATTTTGCGGGCGCTAAGAGAACTGGACGATGCAGCCGTAACAGAGTGTGCCGCGATGCTCAGGCGCGCCATTCTGCCGGCTATCATTGACTTTGCACCCTTCGCCAACGGCAATTGGGACACCGCAGCTATTAAAACGATGATGGCCATTGCCGTGTTTTCTGACGATCGGCCGCTCTTCGAACGCGCGCTTCTTTACTGCGTGCATGGCGATGGAGACGGCCAGCTTACGCATTACATTTACGACAACGGTCAATGCCAGGAGAGCGGCCGCGATCAACAGCACACACAACTCGGCCTTGGGCATCTCGGTGACGCATGCCAAATCGCCTGGAACCAGGGACTCGACCTCTATGGCGCGTTTGTGAATCGGCTTCTCCGCGGATTCGAGTACACGGCAGCATACAATCTTGGCGAGAACGTGGAATTTGCTCAGGATGTTGACCGAACAGGGAAATACCGTCATCAAGTGATCTCGCCGCGCGGCGAGCTAAGGCCGATTTACGAGCAGATTTTTGCGCACTATCACGTGAGTCGCGGCATGCCTGCTCCGTGGGTGGAGAAGGCAGTTGCAAAGCTCCGTCCGGAGGGCGCGGCACAGGGAGCCGATCACACCGGATTCGGAACACTGCTTTACGCACTCGACGAGGCCGCAGCGCCAGTTGAGGCGGTTGCGGCTGCGCCGGCGGCGCTTTATGCCAGCGAAGTAGAAAACGGAATCCGGCTGGAATGGCTAAGGCCGCGCGAGGGCCCCACGTATTCTGTGGAGCGGGCGGGTAACACCGGTTCCTTCAAGACCATCGCCGCGAAAGTCAAAGATGCAGAGTATGTTGATAGCTCGGTGCGTGGCGACGAGTTTTATCGGTACCACGTGAGAGCTGAGAACGCGAAGTCGCTCCGCTCGGAGTCCGCAGCGGTCGAAATCGCCAACGGTCTTCCGCGCGGCTGGACGCAAACTGCGCTGGGAGATCCCAGCACATCCGGCCAGGTGACCTTCGATGGGCGGGTGCTCACGATCGTTGCTGCTGGCCGCGGTCTTCTGGATGGCGAGGAAGAAGGCCGTTTGGTTTACCTTGGGCTCCCAGCAGACAGCGTGTCGCTTCGCTTCTTGCAGGGAACGGCATCACAGTTCGCGCAGTTTGGTCTCACGTGCCGGAGTTCCTCGGTGGCGAATGCAACCTTGACAGGCATCATCGTGTTTCCTGCGCAAGGGGATCGCGAACGGTCCGGCTGGTCGATTCGCTTCTTTGCGCGCAGTGAGGATGGCAACGTCGATGTGGTCCGGGATTTCTCTCTGCCGCCGCCGGTTGTCCAATACGGGCGCTTGATGAGTTCCGTATATCTCTGGCTGGAAAGACGAGCCGGGTCGATTGCCGCCAACTGCTCACTCGATGGCATAACATGGAGATCCATGGGAAACGGGGCGGAGGTGGTACCAGGCAGAATGGGCATCGTGGCCAGTTCGGGAATTGCAGGCGTGGACTCAGCAATGCGATGCGACTCGATCGCGGTCGACGGAATTCAGTTGGCGCTCGAATAGATACGATAAGCCACGATGCTCGAATTGATCGGGGTGCCTTTGATCCACGTGGTCTTGAGCAGCAACTCAAAGTAAGGAAGTTTCGAAACGCCGATCATTTTCTTGAAATCAGCCATTCTAGCTTCTGTGAGAAGGAAGTCCCCTGCAGCCTGTGTGGGCTCTCCACTGGTTCCCTGAATCAATAGCGCGCTGCCACTTCGGTCCGGAGTAGGCAGATATGCGACGACGCAGTAACCGAAATCGCCATCCGATGCGTAGTCGTAGACCGGCGGCTCGCCCTTGGCCGGCACGCGGTTTGTGATTTGATTGGGGTTTTGCGGATTGAAGAGGAAGTTCATGCGGTTTTCAAACAAGTCCACCCATGGATTTCCGTATCGGCTGCCCAGCAGAATGACATTGTCGCGGTCGATCAAATCCGGCATGTATTTACGGGCAGCGTAGAAATGGATCTTCTGGCGCGCGGGATCCAGTGCCAGAATCCGCTGCGCCACCTCGAACTCGCTCGGGTTTGCAAGTCCCCACTTTGAAATTCTCGCCAGTGCGGACGCCATTTTAGGGTCGGGATCCTGCAACTCGTGCATATAGTCGCGGCTGAGATAGTTGCTTAGGCCATAGGACTTGTTCGTAAACGCCTGTATCAGCCCGAAGGAAGAATCAGTAAGCACCAAATCCGTATCCTTCTGGTTGTCCAGAAAATTTCCCCAAAATCCCGCAACAGCAGGTGTGTTCTGCCAGGGATAGATCCTCTCGCGCATGCTGCGGAATTCCTGCCAAAGTACAAGACATCCCATGGTAAGCGTGACGATCAGAAGCCCGGCACATATTGAAACTATGATTACAAGCCGGCGCGATACCCCGTGCCGCTCTTTATGACGGTCCGGGTGACGTTCCGAAACTTTTACATTGCTTATTGGCGATTCCGGGTTCGAAGCCCGAGTCATTTCAGGCGGTGCGGCCGCAGGATCGCTTTTGGGGAACCAGCAGAATTCCGGGATGTAGGCTCCAGTGCCAAGGGAAATTATGACGGGCGCTGATTTCTGCTTCGAGTAGTACTCGGCCAATCGGTGGCGCACATCATTGGCGCGTACCCTCACGATGGCGTCCGTTTTTGTGTCGTAGTCGATTGAGCGACCGAAGAGGTCGGCGCCGAGAAAGCGCTCGGTCAGGCTGTCAACATTGCCTTCAAGGGTGCGGTTGACGATGAATTCCAAGAAGTCGTGACAGCGTTTACTTGATTGGAAGGGAGGACTTCTGAGGATCTTGTGCAGCTCAGATTGCACTTCTGCCCTTTGCTCCGGGCTTAGTTCGAGCCGGTCAATATTTTCCAGCTTCGTCACGCTTCACCGCAGCAACCGGAATGATTCTAGCACGGACGTAACGTCGTCGTAACGGATGTTCCAACTAATTGGCGCCGCGTGGCTTATCAACCGAAACCCTCCTGAACCCCACGGAACGGCGACAGCTTCCAGTGCGAAGACAGAGACTTGCTGCCGGAATTTATCAGAGTAGAACGGTCGGCTGAAATTCTGGAGGCAAGTATGAAAATGAGACAGATAAGGGTGCGCCGTGGAACCTTTGGTGTAAGCGTGCAGCTCCCGGTGCTAATAGCACTATTCTATGCCGGAACGTTCATGGTGCGGGCACAGCAGATCACCGGCACAATCATCGGAACAGTTACCGACGCGCAGGGCGCGGTCATCAATACGGCCACGGTGACGGTCACTGAGGCGAGCACGGGGTTCTCCCGGTCGGCGCCAACCAACGCCACGGGCGAGTATCGCATCGAGTTTCTTCCGGTTGGCACGTACACGGTGGGAGTGACAGCCGCTAGTTTCGAAAAATTCGTGCAAAGGAACGTAGTCCTTAGTGTCGATCAGACACAAACGGTGAATGTGACGCTGACCGTGGGTGCACAAACGCAGACGGTCACCGTGACCGAGGCTCCTCCCCTAGTCAACACAGCGACGGTTGAGATCGGGCGGACCATTGATCCGAGCGAGGTGATCGATCTGCCGCTGGTTAATCGTAACGCCTATGAAGAGCTTTCGCTGACGCCTGGAGTGCAGTCAAACAGTGCGAGCCAGTCATCGAACCCGAACGGCACACCCAATTTTCAGATTGGCGTTCCATCGACGGACGTAGTGATCAACGGCAGCATCGATGAAGGCTCGCCAATGGTGAGCTATTACCTGGATGGCGGCCTAAACATGAGCGGCGCGCGCAACTATGGCAATCAACTGCCGAATCCCGACGCGCTGGAAGAGTTTCGTATCGAAACCAATAACTACTCGGCGCAGTACGGGCGCATGGGCGGCGGAGTGGTCACGGCTGTGACGAAGTCCGGCACGAACAAATTCCATGGATCGCTATTCGAGTTCAATCGCAACACAGACTTCAATGCCTACGTGTGGAATGCCCCCAAGGATCCGGTTACAGGCGTCGTGTACAGGACGCCTTACCACCGGAACAATTTCGGGGGCACTGTGGGCGGACCGATCAAGCCGGACCACGCTTTTTTCTTCTTCAGCTATGCCGGCCTGCGCCAGGTGATCGGACAGGAACTCACTGGCGCGGTGCCACCGACGGCCGCTGAGCGCCTCGGTGACTTCACGGCGCTACTTCCCGGCAATACTCCGCCACCGGGGCAAAAAAGTGCCACCTTGTATATGCCCGGCCAGTATCCGGGTAACAAGAACGGACCGGGTGGCACGGCTCTGCCTGTAGTGCAATTAACGGGGTCGAACAGCGGGCCGGGCTGCGCGGCGCCGAATACGCCGAACTGCATTCCGATTGCAATGCTGGATAAGACCACGGCGGCCATTTTCAGCAAAATGAATATTCCGCTTCCCAGTATTACGAGCGGTTCACTCGCGGGCGAGTGGTCGGGGTGGTACAGCGCTCCCACCACCGACGATGAGTTTCTAGCCAAATACAACCAGGTCCTCGGCAACAAGGACAATATTTCAGCCACCTATTTCACCATCAACACCGTGAATGGCGCTTACGGCAACGGCAACATCCCGTGGTCGATAAATCAGAACTTCGGCCGTCAGACGAACATCAACCTAAGCGACGTACATACGTTCAATGCGACGACGGCCAATCAGACCTGGATCGAGTTCCTGCGCATTGCCGCAGGGCGCGTGAATCTCCCAGCGACGCCCGTCTCCTCTTTCGGATCGAGTTACACCACCCAGGGCGTGCCCGCGCTGCCCGCAATTACTGTGACAAGTTTCCTGTCGGCGGGTGGCGCACTGGCGGGCCCGGCGAGCAACACCGATCTCTATTCGTTACGCGACCTGATCAGCATGACGCGCGGCAAGCACTCGATCGATATGGGTGGGGAATTGGCGATGGAACACGACCCAATCACCGGCAACCTGGAAAACTTCGGCGCTTTCACCTTCACCGGAGGTGGTCCTGACTCGACGACCGCATCTTCACCCGCTGCCGCGGCGGCCGATTTCATGATGGGCCTGGTGAACAACATGGAGCAGGATACTCCCTATCACGCTCTGATGACAAAGTGG
>JASHVE010000613.1 GCA_030039675.1 Acidobacteriaceae bacterium
CAAAAATGGGTGCGCCAGGTCCCGCTTTTGAGACCTGGGAAAGCACAAACCTAAAGCGTCGATTCTCCACCTCAGCAGCCTAACCGCACTGGGCAGATATGCACTACTTACGAGGCATTTTGACGCGCGTGCGTCCACGAAAAGCTCGTGCAAATCCTTCCTCTTGCGTGGAAAACTAGGCGCCTAATTTAGTGAAATCTCGTGCTAAGTGAGCCGAATCACTTAGCCAGTTCACTTATTTGGCTAAGTTGCACCAATCCTGGTGATATCCACAAATTAATCCGTTTTTTACACTTGCATCCACAGATCGAGCGGACGTACTGTCTCATTCAACTGATGACCCAGTAGGGAATCGGGAATTGATTGCCGGATCGGTTGGAAGGTCGGGCTGCCGAAGCAATTCGGAGGTTCGAAAGATCAGCCGGACCAGAGAGCAGAATCGAAGGCGAGAGCCGGAGAGGAGCTAGCTGGTTAAGCCAGAGAATGCAAGAGCCGGTGAAAGCCGGGGATTGACGGCTGGCAACGCTGGAAGAGTGTGCAGACGGCGAAAGCCGTAGGTTTACGGCCAGCGCGTCCGGAGATGCAACGGACGGTGGAGGCTGGATACTCATCGACGGTTCAGCCGGCGATGCAAGGTCCGGGCGAGATCGAAAGTTCATCATAGGCAAGGGCAGGGAGAAAGGAGCCGGTGAAAGCCGGACCCCGGATAACTGACCTATCGGCGGAGATAACAACCGATGTAAGTCGGAAGTTAGCCGCCGGGTAAGCCGAAGGATCAAGGTTCCGTGAGAGTCGAAGTTAGTCGACCAGCGGAGACGGAAGAGACGGCTTTCGGCGCAAGCCTGAAGTTAGTCAGCCGGAGAAACTGGGAGATTAGGTCTCTGGCGAAAGCTGGAGGCCAGCCGCCAGCGAAGGCTGAAGACGGAGCAACCGGCGCAAGCCGGCCCTCCTCGGCAGCCGGACCGGAGGACGCAGGCACGGCGCAAGCCGGAGGCCGGACCAACGGAGTAGCTGGAAGATAGAGCAGCCGGTGCGAACCGGAGGTTCTATCGGAGGCAGGGCCGAAGGATGCAGCTTGCGGCGCAAGCCGGAAGAGGCGTAAGGCGGAACTGCTGGAGGGCATAACTTCCGATGAGAATCGGGGGTAGCTCATGAGGCGTGAGCTGGAAGGTGCAGCAGCCGGTGCAAGCCGGAGGCCGACGCGCCAGCCGGGCACACGATCCAGTGGACGGCGCAAGCCCGAAGCGATCGCAGCCTAGCCGAGGGAGCAAGTCCGGTTGACCTGCAGGATCACCACATCTTAGACGCCAGGAGCTTCGGTTCCTGGCGTCTTCGTTTTGGGGCTGGTTTTTTGTGTGCGGATTCGCGCCGCCCCTGCGGGGCGGCTGACGAGGTGGGCGGAACCCAGGGTTTCGCTACGCCCCACCCTGGGCTATCTTCGATGGCTCCCTCCGGGAGCGTCTGTTGCAGGCGGGACAGGCTCTCGATCGCGCCCGGCGCGCTATTTTGCGGCAGTGGAAGCGGCGGCCGCTGCGGATTTGGAGAAGCTGCGGATATAAATAACCAGGTTCCAGATGTCGTCGTCCTTAGCGCGGGCGGGGTCCTCGGGAGGCATCTTGTCTTTGCCGTTGCGGATCATGTTGAAGATCGCGCCGTCCGGCTCGCCGCCCAGCGCCTTGGGGTCGGTCCAATCGTTCAGAGTAAGGCTCATGCTGGTGGCCAGGTCGGATTTACCGTTGCCATTGTCGCCATGACACATGGCGCAGTCGATCTGATAGAGGTTCTTGGCCTTAGCCTGCGATTCCGGTGTCGGTTTGACAGGGTTCTTCGGATACGTAGCGGGCGCGGCGGCGGCCGGTGCGGCGACCGGGGCCGGGGTTTGAGCCGATGGCGTTTGCTGACCGTCAGAGCGTGGCGCAAAGACGGCGGCAGACACGAGAACCAGAGCAATCCCTGCGAAAAGAAGCGGAAGCGACTTCAGCATGACAGCCTCCTTTGCCGGATGTCAAAGAACAGGCATCAGGTTACGAGCAAATTTTTTCTGCCACGCATTATAGGCCGATTTTTCCGGGTTCGGACGTGAGGTAGATCACAATAAGGTACCTGCCGCGGCATGAGGGATTTGCGGGAGGGGTCGCGATCGGGATCGATACAGCGGCTTCAATAGTTGCCATATCCCTAAGCCTCAGTCGCAAAGTGGCATTTTCCTCAAGAGAATGCCGCCTTCTCCGGTTCCAGGGAGGCACTAAACTGTGAAACCTCACATCTAGTGCATGGCGGAAGCGCCAGGGCCGGTGCCGGGACGGTTCTTGCTGAGCAGGAAAGCGCACAGGATGAGCACGACCGACATCCAGGCGAGTTCCATGTAGACGTCCTGGTAACCCTGCGTCTGGGCCTGCTGGTTGAGCTGGTTGTAGATGGAGGCCAGGGCCATGCCTCCCCCATTGGCGCCGCCGAATTGGCCGCCGAGGAAGCCGGTGAGCGACTGCAGGTGCAGCTGGTAGCCGATGGAGGCGGGCAGCATGTCCTGCTGCAGGTGCTGCTGGTGCCACATAGCGCGGCTGGTGACCTGCGCATTGGTGACGGCGATAAGAATGCTGCCGCCGATATTGCGGGCGAAGTTGATGAGGCCGGCCACCTGATTGCTTTCCTCGCGCGGCAGGCCGATGTAAGCCGCGTTGGTGATGGAGATAAAGCAGAACGGCAGAGGCAGCATCTGGAGGACACGCAGCCAGGACGCTTGCGCAAAGCTCATCTGCAGCGTGGTTACTTCGGCAGCGACGCGGAAGCTGATGACAAACAGGATGAAGCCGCACACCGCCAGAGTGCGTGCGGAGATTTTGCTGGTGGCATAGCCCGCCAGAGGCATGACGACAACCAGCGCAATACCGCCGGCGGTCAGCGCCAAACCCGCCGTGGTGGCAGTGTAGCCCAGCAATTGCTGAGTGAACTGCGGCTGCAGCACGGTGTTGGCGTTGAGCACGCCGCCCACCAGCATCATCAGGAAGCAGCAAATAGCGAAGTTTTTATGGCGAAAGAGCTTGAGATTAATGAGCGGCTTCTTGACAGTCCACTCGCGCACGATCAGTCCGATCATGCCGAAGACAAACAGAAAGGCGAAGAAGCGGATGAAGTCGGAGGCGAACCAGTCATTCTCCTCGCCTTTATCGAGCATGATCTGCATGCCGCCCATGGCGATGGTGAGGAACGCCAGGCCGAGATAATCCATGTTGCGCAGACCGGAGCGATCAGGTTTGATCCAGGGCGGGTCTTCCACGAGACGGGTGACAAGGAAGAAGGCGAAGATGCCGACGGGGATGTTGATGTAGAAGATCCAGCGCCAGGAGAAGTTGTCGGTGATCCAGCCGCCCAAAGTCGGTCCAATGGACGGGGCGAGAACGGCGACGAGGCCGTAGAGCGCGAAGGCCTGGCCGCGCTCGTGGGGCTCGAAGGAGTCGGCCATGATGGCCTGGGCCATGGGCTGCAAACCGCCGCCGCCGGCGCCTTGAATGACGCGGAAGATGAGCAGCATGGGCAGCGTGGGCGCAGCGCCGCAGAGAAAACTGGCGATGGTGAATACCGTGATGCAGAAGACGAAGAAGTTGCGGCGGCCTATGAGGTTTGAGGCCCAGCCGCCGAGCGGAAGGACAATGGCGTTCGAAACCAGGTAGCTGGTCAGCACCCAGGTGCTCTGGTCGGTGCTGGCCGCGAGGGAACCTGCTATGTGAGGGAGGGCCACATTGGCGATGGAAGTGTCGAGCACTTCCATGAACGCCGCAAGCGCCACGGTCATGGCGATGAGCCAGGGGTTGACTCTCGGCTTCCAGCGCGCGCTTTCCGCGACGTCGGCATTTTCCACCAGCACCCGCTTGTCAGTGAGACCACCAGGAGCGGGCAATGCGGAGGCGTTCTCAGACAACAGTCTTCTCCTCGAGCTTCTTCAGTATCGCTTTTACGAGCGGCCGTGGAAATATGCGCGGGATCCTACCTGAGCGGCATCCGCCAGATCAGAGTATTAGATTCGCAAAGGCGAAGCCGGGGTGCAAAGGATTCAGAAAATGGGCGGGGCTCAGGAAGCGGATGCGGCAGAAAACTGCTATCACAGGTGAGGAGAATCCGGCGGTTTGGCGAGTCCGCCGGATTCTGCGGTTGGTTACTCCATTTCTCGAGGCTCGCCCAGGACGAGGACCTGCTGTGGCGCGTCAACTTTCGCGCCTGCAGCGTTGACCTTGAGCTTAAAGTTCACCACCTGCGGCTTGCCATTCGAGCGGGTCATGAAAGCGACCTCGTACTGGTTGTTGAGGCGACGGGTAATGTCGTCGAAGTACGGCTTGATGGTCACCGGGTTGCCGAAGCCGATCCAGTAGTCGTTGCCGCCGGTGGCCTGCGTAAGCTGCGCCAGCAGGTTCTGGCCTGCGTCCGTCGCGCCCAAGCTGCGATCGACGCGGCCGATGTTGCGCCAGTAGATGGAGTAGACGACCATCTTCGATCGCACGGAGTCGTCGATCGCAGCCTGCACGTAGGGATCTTCAGGATCGTAGCGGCGGACGCCGTCGTAGTAGTCCACACCATCGGTGATCATGATCACTTCACGCCGTGCCTGGAGATTGTTGGACGGCCAGTGCTGCGCGAGATCTGAGAGACAGAAATACGGACTTGCGCTCACGCCCGGGACGCCGGCACCCGTGATGTGCAGGCCACGCAGGGTCGCTGCGCGATCGTTAGTGAGCGGGCCGGTGAGAAGAGCGCGCCCGTTTTCCATGTACGCGATAGTCGCGTTGGTGTTGGGAGGCAGAGCCTGCACGAACTGCGCAATGTCTCGCATCTGCGTGCTGAGACTGGACCGCGCTGCGCCGTCGATCAGGATCACCAACTCAACGGGAGAGTCCGGTGCGAACTGTTGCCAACGGGTAACCTGAGAGTTTTTGCCATCGATCTTGATGCTCAGATTTTGCTGCGCAATATTCGAGGTCTGCGCGTTCTTATCGGGGAGAACCGTGACAATCGCCTGCCCTTCGCCTTGCTGATCTTGATTGTTGGCCGCAAATGCGGGCAGAACTGCAAGCAGGGGTCCAGCGACTGCCAGAGCTGCGAATTTTACGGACTTTCTTTGCATGATCGTTACTCCTTTGAGGCAGTCGCCGTATGATCATTTCGCGGCGAGCTCAAATCGCCTCCACTGCACTTCGTTAGATGAAATAACAATGAATTTGGAAACAAGTTGTGGTGTGAAGTGCAGATGGCGTGTTATGCCCAAAAATCAATAGAAATAATGAAGTTAGTAGCGTGCTTCGTTAATGACGCACTTTGCGTGTTACGAACGGCGGATTTTTGCGTCTAATAGCTTACACAGTCATGTACTGGATTGCGTTCGAGAGCAGCCGGCGGTGAAAGATCGGATGCATGCCGGTGATGCGATGAAAGAGCAGCCGTCTGCCTGATGCGGAGAATGCGAATGTGCCCGCGCCGATGTTGCGATCGTGATCGCGGCTGTAGGCGGCGATGATTTCGAGGCCGTCGCCGGAGACGATGAGGCCGTTCGAGTCAGAGCCTTTTACCTGATACTCAATGCTCATCGCGCGGTCCACAGGCAGGCCATCATAGACAGGATGCTTGCGTACGAAGAACCACGTGCCCTTCCACGAGGCGCGTGAAGAGCCGACCATTCCGTCGCAGTGAAAACCTGCGGCGGATGCGAGCTGCGGGCCGGCGCCTGTGGCCTGGCCATCATTGGTACAGATGGTGAAAAGTGGCG